>NZ_JBEYZW010000005.1:0-165453 GCF_040646215.1 Streptomyces sp. NPDC046215
ATCGACCTCTACTACACGCACTACGACGACCCGTCGGCGCGCCCGCAGGGCGCTCGCCGCCGCAGGCGGCAACGACAGACCCTACGGCCGGACGAGCAGCTGAAAATCAAACGCATAGCGCGACGCCCGGTAGACGTGCGAGCCGAACTCCACCGCGCGCCCGGTGTCGTCGTAGGTCGTCCGCTCCATCGTCAGCAGCGGCGCGCCCTCCGGCTCGGCGAGCCGCTCGCCCTCCTCGGCGGTCGCGGCCCGGGCTCCGACCGTCTGGCGGGCGCTGTGCAGGGTGATGCCCGCGGCGCGGATCAGCCGGTAGAGGCCGGTCTCCGCCAGCTGGTCGCCGCCGAGGTCGAGCAGGCCGACCGGCAGGTGGTTGCGCAGGTGGGCCATGGGCTCGCCGTGGGCGAGGCGCAGCCGCTCGACCAGCACGACCTCGGCCCCCTCGGCGACCCCGAGGGCGGCGGCGACCTGCGCGCCGGCGGGCTCGACGACGTGGCGCAGCACGTGGGTGGCGGGCTGCTGCCCGGCGGCTTCGAGGTCGTCGTAGAGACTGCTGAGCTCCAGGGGGCGTTTGACCTGGCTGTGCAGTACCTGGGTACCCACGCCCCGGCGGCGGACGAGGAGACCTTTGTCCACCAGCGACTGGATGGCCTGCCGGACGGTGGGCCGGGACAGGCCCAGCCGGGCGGCGAGGTCGATCTCGTTGCCGAGGAGGCTGCCGGGCGCGAGCGCGCCCTGCTCGATCGCCGCTTCGAGCTGCTGGGACAGCTGGTAGTAGAGCGGGACGGGGCTGCTGCGGTCCAGGCTGAACTGGAGGGATCGGTGGGTCGCCACGCTGGGAGCGTAGCCGTGGGGCCGGATGACGGGAAGTTCGGAGGTCAGATTGTCCGGACATGAGTACAGCCCGCGGGTGGGCTGACCGGAACGGGTGACGGCGGCGTCAACCCCGCGCCCCGTCCTCGCGTCCTGTGCAATACAGAACTCAACACACTTATCGCCGATTCGTGAGATTTCTCTTGATATCGGCCGCGCGCGATCCGTGCGCGGGGCGGGCCGGAGGAGGCGACGCCGTGGAAGAGCTGGCCCTGGGGGTCGCGCTGGGCTTCAGCGCGGGAATCAGCCCGGGCCCCCTGCTCGCCCTGGTGCTCTCGGGGACGCTGCGCGGCGGGCTCGGCGTGGGCCTGCGGGTGGCGGCGGTCCCCCTGCTCACCGACCTGCCGGTCATCGTCCTGGCCGTGACCGTCCTGGCCGTGCTGCCCGGTCGGGCGATCTCCGTGGGCGGGGTGCTCGGCGGGCTGTTCCTGGCCTGGCTGGCCTTCACCACCCTGCGTGACGCCCGCACGGCGGAGGTCCCGGCCGCCGAGGACGGCGCGCAGGCGCGGCGGGCGGGCCGGCGGACGCTCTGGCAGGGGGCCCTGGTCAATCTCCTCAGCCCGCACCCCTGGATGTTCTGGCTGACGACCGGCGGGCCGCTGCTGGTGGCGGCGTGGCGGCACGGGCCGCCGGGTGCCGGAAGCTTCCTGTTCGGCTTCTACGCCCTGCTGGTGGGCAGCAAGGCGGCGCTCGCCGTGCTGGTCTCCCGCGCCCGCCACCGCATCGGCACCCGGGGTTACCGGCTGCTGCTGGCCTGCGCCGGGGTGCTGCTCCTGGCGGCCTCCGCCCTGCTCCTGGTGGAGTTCGGCTCGGCGCTGTCGGCGTAGCCGCGCCGGTCCTCAAGGACACCTCGGCACTGACCCGAACGGGCGATTTTGCCCGGGGCGCTCAACCCGGTCACCGGTCCGGCCGGTTTCCGTAGATGTCGGACAGCACGACAGGGGGACGCACCATGAGCCATGGCACCGGACAGAACGACCACGCCCACCCCACTCACGGCACCCGCGCGCGGGGCCCCTCCTCCCGCCCCTCCCCTTCTTCCCTCATCCGCCTCTACGACCAGCGGGCAGCCGCGGCCCACAGCGGGCTCCGCCCGGTCCACGACTGGGTCGACGACCACGTCGCCCGGCCGCACCCCGACCTCGGGCGCCGGGGCGCCGTCTGCCCGTTCGTCCCGCTGGCCCAGCGCCTGGACCTGATCCGCTTCGCCCTCGCCGAGCCGCCCGTGGCCGACGAGGCCGGTCTGACGGCGGCCGTCGCCGCGCTCAAGGAGCAGTGGCTGGCCATGGAGCCGCGCAGCGGCCCGCACACCGTGGACAAGACGATCGTCCTGGTGCTGGCCGGGGTGCCGGCCGAGACCGTCGTGCGGGTGCACGACCGCTGCAAGCCCGGGTTCGTCGCCGACGGCATGATGCTCGGCGAGTTCTTCCCCGGCCACCCGGGGCCCGGGCTGCACAACCCCGACTTCCGGCCGCTGCACTGCGACGTCCCGCTGCTCGTGGCCCGCAGCATGGTGGGCAACGACCTGCCGTTCCTGGCCGAGGAGCGCTACCCGGCCGCCCGGCGCGCCCGCTTCGTGGCCTCGTTCCTCGAACACCAGCCGTCGGCGAGCCCCGAGGCCAGGGAACGGGCCCGGCGGGAGCTGGCCCGGGCCCGGACCGAGCTGGGTCAGCCGCCGGGCTGAGCCGGGCCCGGCTACGGATAGACGGATAGGCGGTTACGGATAGGCGGTGAGGTGCGCGACGCCGGTGCGGGCGTCGGACGGGCCGCCCGTGCCGTTGACGACGTGCCGGATGGTGCCCTGCCCGCCGAGTGACACGGTGACCAGGTGGCGCAGGCGCACGCCGGGGGCCCGGGGCACCTCGAAGGCCCGGTCGGCGGTGACGCCCGGGTCCGCCTCGAAGTTGCAGTAGCTGCCCAGCCCCCACGCCTCGTGGCGGGTCACCGACGGGGCGACCTTGTAGGCCGGGTAGCCGTCGCGGGTGCCGTCCCGCCACGCGGCCTGGCCGGGCGGGTCGTAGGGCAGTTCGTTCTGGAAGAAGTACGTCCGGCCGTCGTCGCCGTTCCACAGGGTCTGGTGGCGCTGGTAGTGCTCGACGAACAGCCCGTACACCGTCACGCCGTCGCCGTTGACGACGAGGCCCTCGGCGGCGGTGTTGACGCTCCAGCCGACGCCGCGTCCGTGGTCGGCGCGCCACAGCCAGAGGTTGTCGCCGATGACGTCCGAGCTGTTGACGACCAGGCTCCGCGCGGCCTTCCCGGCGCCCGCGCCGCCGACGCGGAAGAACACGTCGTGGAGGGAGACGGGGTCGGCGCCGTGGCGGCGTGCGGCGCCGGGGGGACCGATCTCCATCAGAGCGGGCGAGCCGGCGGGCCCGGCGTCCACGAGCAGTCCGGCGATCCGCACCCCGTCCACGTCGGCGACGGTCAGCGCCGGGCGACCGGGCGGCGGGACGAGGGTGGCCAGGCCCAGACCGAGGACGACCGTGCCGGGGCGGGTGACGCGCAGGGTGCGGTCGAGGCGGTGGATGCCGGGGGTGATCAGGAGGTCCTTGCCGCGCGCGAGTTCCGCCTCGACGCGGGCGGCGCCGGTGCCGGGCCTGACGACGAAGAACCGGCCGATCGGGCGCGAGGTGCCGGGCCCGCGGGCTCCGCCGTCCCAGGTGGTGCCGCGGGTGTTCCTGCGGAGGGCGGGGACGAAGACGTGGTAGCCGCCCGCCCGGTCGATGTGGAGGAACGGCTTCTCGCGGACGGCGGGGGTGCGGTCGATCCGGGTGTGCGGCGGGCGGGGGTAG
Organism: Streptomyces sp. NPDC046215; assembly: GCF_040646215.1. Lineage (NCBI taxonomy): Bacteria > Bacillati > Actinomycetota > Actinomycetes > Kitasatosporales > Streptomycetaceae > Streptomyces > Streptomyces sp. NPDC046215. Next base: position 3,666 of record NZ_JBEYZW010000005.1, read on the forward strand.
GTGCCGGGAGGCGCGTTGCGCACGCCGACGAAGACCATGTTCCAGACGGCGCCGGACCAGCCGCCGAACGCGCTGTCGCGCGAGAGCCACTGCTGCTGGGTGCCGGAGCGGACCTGCCCGTCGATCCGGGAGTCGGCGATGAGGCCGCCGCTGGACCAGCCGCCGTCGTCGAGGGCCAGGTCGCCGCGCACGTGCATGCGGCGGTAGGGGGCGGCCTGGGAGACGGCCCAGCGGTCGGCGCCGGAGGCGGGGGTGACCGAGAGATTCTCGGCGGCGCGCCAGAAGTTCCGGGTGGCGTTGCCCTGGAACCAGTCGGCCTCGGCGTGGACGGCGCCCTTGACGGTGACGTCGTCGGGTGCCAGGCCCAGCCCGGCGACCTGGGTGTAGTAGCCGACGCCGACGTCCACGTCGTAGGCCCCCGGCTTGAACAGCAGGGCTCTGCGGCCGGTGCCGAACTCGTCGCGCTCCTGCCGCCGGAACACCGCGTCCACCTCCCGCTGCACGGCGGCCCTGGGCATCGAGGGGTCGAAGACGGTGACGTCGGGGCCCAGGTCGGGGGTGCCGGCCGCCGGCGGGGGCGGCCCGGCGGGCACCGGCGGGGACGCGGCGGGCGCCTGGGACAGCGCCAGGCAGGCGGCCGTGGCCACGAGAGCGGTCGGAAGGAGGGCGCGGCGCGGCCGGGGGTGTGCGGTCCGGATTCCCACGGGGGCATTAAAGCGGACGTCCCGCCGTCACGGGTGACGGCGGGACGGAGGCGGACTCATTTGTGTGACGCCAGGTCAGGCACCGGGCACGCGCCCGGGGAGCGGGATCCGGTCAGCAGGACCGGTTGACGAGGTCGAACGTCCGGTAGTGGTCGGCCGTGTAGTAATCCTCTTGGCTCTTCTGTCCCGTGACGATGCGTCGGGCTCCGCGGTCCGGGGAGCCGGGGGTCTTCACCGTGTACTCGTGGTAGTAGCCGCTGCTGTTCGCGGGCAGCACGCCCTCGCGGTTGGAGAAGACGGTCCCGTCCTTGGGGTAGGGGTAGGGGCCGCCGGAGGCGATGAGCCGCAGGGTGTCGTGGGCCTGGGACGGCAGCTTCGAGTAACAGATGTCACCGACGGCCTTCACGGTGACGGTCGAGGAGACGGCGGGCGAGGCGGAGGCGGGCGAGGCGGCGACCGCGGGGCCGCCGAGCAGCAGCGCCGCGGCCAGGGCGGCCAGGGCGCTCGTGCGCGCGAAGCGTGGGGGGTTGCTCATGGGGCCAGCATGCCGCGTGAATATGACATGTCAACGACAAGCATGAAGTGTTCCCCAGGCGTTCACCGGATCTACGAATTTGCCTCAGAGGCAAATCTTTTGCCTCTGAGGCACGGGCCCGGCTATACCGGAACCATGAGCCAGCCGCCCGAGCCACCCGCCGACAGCCCCGGGGGAGACGATCTGCCCGCCGTCGCCCCGCGCCTGCGTGACCTGCGCAAACGCAGTGGCCTGACCTTGGAGGCCGCGGCCGGGCGGGTCGGGCTGTCGCCCGCGCACCTCTCCCGGCTGGAGACCGGCCGGCGGACGCCCTCGCTGCCGATGCTGCTGACGCTCGCGCGCACCTACGCCACGACGGTATCCGACCTGCTGGGCGAGGTCCTCCCCGAGCAGGATCCCATCGTGCGGGGCGGCCGCATGGAGCCGCAGGAGGCCGGCGGCTGGACCTACTGGCGGGCCGGCGGCTCGGGGCACGCGATGCAGGCCCTGCGGCTGCACGTCCCGCCGCAGTCGGCCGGGCAGGCGGAGCTGGTGCGGGTCCACCCCGGCGAGGAGTGGCTGTACGTCCTCACCGGGCGGCTGCGCCTCACCCTCGGCGGGACCGCCCACCTGCTGGACCCCGGGGACGCCGCGCACTTCGACTCGCTCACCCCGCACCGCATCGCCGCGGCCTCCGGCGGCGGGGTGGACCTGCTGTTCATGCACACGCTGCTGCAGAGCGGCGCGACCGAGCTGTGCCTCGGGGGCGCCGCTCAGACTCGAAGGGGAATGCCGTGAACGACTCAGCACCCGAGGCGGCCGTGCCCGGCCGGACACCGATGAACGAGGAGGACCGGGCCCCGATGGGCATGACGGTCCGAGTGATCATCTATCTGGTCGCCGTCCACTTCTTCGCGGCCTTCCTGTTCATGCTCTTCTATCTCGCCGGGGGCTGATGCCTCGCCGGGGGCCGGCGCGCGCGGGACCCCACCGCCCGCGCGATCTTCTGGGAGCCTGGTCGAGAGGTGGCCCACCGGCGGCGGAAAGGCTTCAGACGATGGCTCGTACGGCCCGGGACGTCCTGGCGGACGCGGCGCGCGCCCTCGCGCCGGAGGGCGGGGCGAACCACCTCGTCCCCGCGCTCGCGGCGGGCGAGGCGCCCCGCGAGGTGATCAGCGCCTTCGCCCTGGAACAGCACCACGTCATCACCGCCGACCGCCGCAGCTTCCTCCACCTGGCCGGACGGGCCGCACCGCTGCCGGCTGTCGCCGCGTACTTCTCCTCCCTCTCCCTCGCCCGCGGCGAGGACGAGGCGCTGGAGCGGCTCGGCGCGCTGGCGGCCGCCTGCGGCCTGGACGCGGCGGCGGTGGCCGCGCACGAGCCGCGGCCCGCGTGCCAGGCGTATCCCGCGTACGCGGCCCATCTCGCGCTCGGTGCCGAGCCCGCCGACGCGGTGGTGGCCCTGACCGCCAACTTCGCCGCCTGGGCGGGCTATTGCGCCACCGTCGGCCGGGCGCTGCGCACCCACTACGGCTTCGACGACCGGGCCTGCGCCTTCTTCGACTTCTTCGCCGAGCCCGCCCCCCAGGCCCACGAGGAGGCGCTGGCGGCGGTGCGGGCGGGGCTGGACGCCGGGGTGCTCTCGGAGCGCCTGGCGCACCGCTACGGGCGGCTGCTCCAGTCGTACGAGCTGATGTTCTGGGACGGCCTCGCTGTACCGTGACGGCATGCCGCGTATCGAACAGCCCGCGATGACCTACCGGACCGCGCGCCCCGGGGAAGAGAAGGACATCGAGGGGATCGACAACTCCTTCACGACCTCCTTCGTGCTCGAAGTGACGGCTGCTGAGACGGGGTTCACGCTGCGGGAGGTGGCCGTGGACCCGCCGCTGCGGAAGGTCTTCCCGGCCGAAGAAGCCACCGGAGACGCCGGGGAGGAGACCGGTGGTCACACCGTCGTCGCCTGCGACGCCACCGGCGCGGTGTGCGGTGCCGTCACCGTGGAGTACGCGCGGTGGAACCGGCGCCTGGTGATCGCCGATGTGCGGGTGGCTCCGGAGCACCGCGGCCGGGGCGTCGGCAGTGCCCTGATGAGCCGGGCACTGGACCACGGGCGGGCGCTGGGCGCGCGCACCGCGTGGCTGGAGGTCACGAGCGTCAACGCCCCGGCGGTGCGGGCGTACCGCCGGATGGGCTTCGCGCTGTGCGGCCTGGACACCTCCCTCTATACGGGCACGGCGTCGGAGGGCGAGCAGGCGCTGTTCATGAGCCGTTCGCTGTGAGCCGCCGCCTGCCCTCCTCGGTGAGGGAGCCGTGGACGCGGAGCCGGGCGATGCCGCCGTCGGGGTAGATGTCGACGCGGACGTGCGTGGCGGGAGGGGCCTGGGGGCTGTCCGTCAGCGGGAAGCGGTGGACGGTGTCGGGCTGGAGGCGGGTACGGGGCAGGAGGGGCGTCCAGCCGGTGGTGTGGTCGGTGGGGTCGGCGCCGGTGGTGGCGTCGAGGGTGAAGAGGGCCGCCCAGCCGGCGGAGTTGCCCTTGTAGCAGCCGGTGTCGATCTCGACGGCCCGCAGCACCGACCGGCCGGCGAGGCGGTAGCGCACCCAGTCGTGGCCGCTGTCGCGGCGGCGGCGCGTCTCCCAGCCCTCGTCCATCCTGTGGGAGCGGCCGGGGTGGATGCTGTTGACCGGCGAGGAGAAGAAGCGGTCGGAGGCGTCCTCGGCGTGGCCGCCGTTCTCCAGGGCGGCGAGGTCGAAGGTGCCCAGGGCGGCGAGCCACCGCGGGTCGGGCCGGGCCTCGCCGTGGACGCGCAGCCGGGCGATGCCGCCGTCGGGGTGCTGGTTGAGGCGCAGGTGGGTGAAGCGCTGCCGGGCGCGCACGGCGAAGCCGTTGGCGGCGTGCCCGCCGACGGGGGTGCGGGGGACGAGGGTCGTCCACGGCACGTCGGCGGCGAGCAGTTCCCCGGGCGAGGGCGTGCCCGCCAGGCAGGTGCCCTCGACGCTGACGGCCCCGGGGTGGTTGCCGCGGAAGTGGGCGGTGTCGACGACGATGCCGTGGACGGCGCCGGGCACCCCGAGCCGGACGAGCGCCCAGTCGTGGTCGTCGTCGGCGGGGTGCGGCGTGCCGGCGTCGGCGCCGCGCCGGCGTCGGGTCTCCCAGCCGTCCATGATCTTGCCCTTGTGGCCGAAGCGTTCGGGGTCGAAGCGGGCGGGGCCCGGTATCAGCAGGTTCTCCCGTTCGGCGAAGAACTCGTCGTTGGCGGCGACGACGGAGGCGCCCAGCCGCCGGTCGGCGAGGTCGGGCAGGTGGGCGAAGGGGAAGTCGGCGGTGCGGTAGTCGGCGTACGGGTCGCCGCCGGGGTAGGGGCGCGCGTCGCCGGTGAACCGGGGTATGCCGCTCATGCGTGGGGCTGCCTTTCGAGGAGGAGGCCGGTGGGTTCGGCGACCGCGCCGGGGCCGGCGATCCGGCGGCCGCGCAGCCAGGTGGACCGCACGACGCCGTACAGGGTCTTTCCGGCGTAGGCGGTGACGCGGTTGCGGTGGTGGAGGGCGGCCGGGTCGACGGTGAAGGTCTCGTCGGGGGCGAGGACGGCGAAGTCGGCGTCGCGGCCCGCTTCGATCGCGCCCTTGTGGTGCAGGCCGGCGAGGGCGGCGGGGGCAAAGGACATCCAGCGGGCCACGTCGGCGAGGGTGTGCCCGCGCTCGCGGGCCGCGGTCCAGACGGCGGGCAGGCCCAGTTGGAGGGAGGAGATGCCGCCCCAGGCGGCGCCGAAGTCGGGGACCTTGAGGGCGGTGGTGCAGGGCGAGTGGTCGGAGACGACGCAGTCGAGGGTTCCGTCGGCCAGGCCCGCCCAGAGGGCGTCCTGGTTGGCCGCCTCGCGGATGGGCGGGCAGCACTTGAACTCGGTGGCGCCGTCGGGCACTTCTTCGGCGGTCAGGGTCAGGAAGTGCGGGCAGGTCTCGACGGTGACCGCCACCCCCTCGGCCTTCGCGGCGGCGATGGCGGGCAGCGCGTCGCAGGAGGAGAGGTGGAGGATGTGCACCCGCGCGCCCAGCCGCCGGGCCACGGAAATCAGCCCGGTGACGGCGTCGTTCTCGGCGGCGCGGGGGCGGGAGGCGAGGAAGTCGGCGTAGCGCGGGCCGCCGGGCGGCGGGGCCGCGTCGAGGCGGGCGGGGTCCTCGGCGTGGACGATGAGCAGCCCGCCGAATCCGGCGATCTCGGCGGCGACGGCCGCCAGGTCGCCGGGGCCGAGGTGCGGGAACTCCTCGACGCCGGACGGTGAGAGGAACGATTTGAAGCCGAGGACGCCGGCGTCGTGCAGGGGGCGGAGGTCGGCCACGTTGCCGGGCAGGGCCCCGCCCCAGAAGCCCACGTCGACGTGGGCGGCGGGCCGGGCCACCTCCTGTTTGACGCGCAGGTTCGCGACAGTGGTGGTGGGCGGGAGGCTGTTGAGGGGCATGTCGACGAGCGTGGTGATGCCTCCGGCCGCGGCGGCGCGGGTGGCGGTCCGGAAGCCCTCCCACTCGGTGCGGCCGGGGTCGTTCACGTGGACGTGGGTGTCGACGAGGCCGGGGAGCAGGACGTCGTCCCCGAGGTCCTCGACGGCCGCTCCGGGCGGTGGCGGGGCCCCGTGGGGCAGTACCGCGGCGATCCGGCGGCCGGCGACGGCGACGGACGCGGCGCGGGTGCCGCGCGGGGTGACGACGCGCGTGGAGCGCAGGACCAGGTGCACCGGTTCCGCTGCGGACACACGCCCTCCTCGGTCTCTGTCGAGCCAGAATTTCAACGTTCTGTTGAATCGGGTGCCCGCAGTCTTCTGCTGCGTCCCGTACACGTCAAGACCCTCCGGCCGATCACCCGAGGGGCCCGGGTGTTTCCGCAGAGCAGAGGGCCGATACCACTTGACGGAACGGGACGGGGCCACCGGGCCCGGGCCCGGTAGGCTGCTGCCACCCCCGTCCCGGAAGGACCGCACCGTGCCCTCGTCCGCCGAGCCCCGCTCCGCCTCGCCCAGTGGAGGCGTCCAGTCCCTTGAGCGTGCCTTCGACCTGCTGGAGCGGATGGCCGACGCGGGCGGCGAGGTGGGCCTGAGCGAGCTCTCCACGAGCAGCGGGCTGCCGCTGCCCACCATCCACCGGCTGATGCGCACGCTGGTGGCGTGCGGTTACGTGCGCCAGCAGCCCAACCGCCGGTACGCGCTGGGGCCCCGGCTGATCCGGCTCGGCGAGAGCTCCTCCCGGCTGCTGGGCACCTGGGCCCGCCCGCATCTGGCCCGCCTGGTGGAGGAGACCGGCGAGACCGCCAACATGGCGCTGCTCGACGGCGACGAGGTCGTCTACGTGGCCCAGGTGCCCTCGCGGCACTCGGTGCGGATGTTCACCGAGGTCGGCCGGCGGGTGCTGCCGCACACCACGGGTGTGGGCAAGGCGCTGCTCGCGCAGAGCCCCGACGACGAGGTGCGCGCGCTGCTCGCCCGGACGGGCATGCCCGCGGCGACCGAGAAGACCATCACCACGCCCGACGGGTTCCTGGAGGCGCTGGCCCGGGTGCGGGAGAGCGGTTACGCGGTCGACGACAACGAGCAGGAGATCGGGGTCCGCTGTCTCGCGGTGCCGGTGCCGAACTCCCCCACCTGCGCGGCCATCTCCATCTCCGGCCCGGCGGGTCGGGTCACGGACACGGCCCGGGACCGCTTCGTCCCGCTGCTCCAGCAGGCGGCCGCCGAACTGTCGGCGACCCTGATCAGCACCGGCGCGGCCGGCACCGGGACCGCCTGACGGCGCGGGGCCCTCACGACCCGCCGGGCGCCTCCCGGGGGCTCGGCACCCGGTGTTCGCCGGCCTCCCCCGGAGCGGGGCGGGCCGGGCGGGGCGCCTCGCCGAAGCGGTCCACCGCTGCCCGGACCTCGCCGAGGGCCGGGGCCAGGGCGCTCACCGAGCCCACGGCACCCGCCACCAGGAGCAGGGAGCGGCGCAGCCGGGGCACTTCGGGGCGGCCCGCGCACACCATCGCGTCCAGGGCGGCGAGTTCGTCCTCGGCGGCGTCCCGGTCGGGTAACAGGGCGGGGTGGGCCGCGAGGGCCCGGCGCAGCCGGGACACCGCGTCACGCAGCTCCTCCACTCTCGGGTCCCGGCCGATGCGTCCCACACGCTTCTCTTCCACCACTACGGCGCCTTCCGCCACGACACTCCCCCTCCCACGCTCGCGCGGATCAGTTAACGCACTTTCCGTAGAGCGCGCTATACGCACAGCGAAATTGAGTCCGTACTTGGCACGCACGGGTGACGCGACGGCCGGTCCCGGGGGAACGGGGCCCATGCGGTATGCAGGATCCATGACGCGCACTACGGGCACGACAGACGACGCGGCCGCTCCCGTCGCCGGGCTGCTGCTGGCCGCGGGCGGCGGACGGCGGCTGGGCGGACGGCCCAAGGCGCTGCTGGCCCACCGGGGCCGGCCGCTGGTCGAGCACGCGGCACGGGCGCTGCGCGAAGGGGGCTGCGCACCGGTGTGCGTGGTGCTGGGCGCGGCGGCGGCAGAGGTGAGGGCACGGGCGGAGCTGCGGGGATGCACCTTGGTGCACAACCGCGGCTGGGCCGAGGGCATGGGGTCCTCGCTGCGGGAGGGCCTCGCGGCGCTGGCGGCCACGGACGCCTCCGCGGCCCTGGTGTCCCTGGTGGACCAGCCGGGGATCGGCGCGGCGGCCGTCGCCCGGCTGGTGGCCGCGCACCGGGCGGGCGCGGGGCTCGCGGCGGCCTCGTACGCGGGCGAGCGCGGCCATCCGGTGCTGCTCGGCCGGGAGCACTGGGCGGGTGTCGTCCGGGCGGCCGCGGGTGACCGCGGGGCGCGGGCGTACCTGCGGGAGCACGCCGGCGGCCTCACGCTCGTCGAGTGCGCGGATGTCGCGGCCCCGGACGACATCGACACCCCGGCCGATCTGACCCTCCTCGACTGAGGCCCGGGAGTGGCACCGGGAGCCTTCCGCGCGCCCCGGGAGCTCGCCGCCCCATTGAACTTCCACCATGAGAAAACTATTCTCCACTGGTCAGAAGCCGTGCGGCACTGCGTGCCGCCCTGCCGAAGGAGTGAGCGCCCATGTCCGCACCAGCGCCGTCCCCGCTGGCCACCGTCGACGCCCCGCCCGTCGAGCGGCAGGAGGAGGTACTGACGGACGGGGCGCTCGCCTTCCTCGCCGAGCTGCACCGCCGCTTCACCGGCCGCCGCGACGAACTGCTCGCCCGGCGCGCCGCGCGCCGCGCCGAGATCGCCCGGAGCAGCACCCTGGACTTCCTCCCGAAGACCGCGCACATCCGCGCGGACGACAGCTGGCGGGTGGCCCCCGCGCCGCCCGCCCTGGAGGACCGCCGGGTGGAGATCACCGGGCCGACCGACCGGAAGATGACCGTGGGCGCCCTGAACTCGGGCGCCCGCGTCTGGCTCGCCGACTTCGAGGACGCCTCCTCCCCCACCTGGGAGAACGTCGTCGGGGGCCAGCTGAGCCTGATCGACGCCTTCGAGCGCCGCATCGACTTCACCGACGCCCGGGGCAAGTCCTACGCGCTGCGCCCGGCCGAAGAGCTCGCCACCCCCGTGGTGCGGCCGCGCGGCTGGCATCTGGACGAGCGGCACGTCACCGTGGACGGGCGGCCCGTGCCCGGCGCGCTGGTCGACTTCGGCCTCTACTTCTTCCACAACGCCCGGCGCCTCCTCGACCTCGGCAAGGGACCGTACTTCTACCTCCCCAAGACCGAGTCACACCTGGAAGCGCGGCTGTGGAACGACATCTTCGTCTTCGCACAGGAGTACACGGGCATCCCGCGCGGCACCGTCCGCGCGACCGTGCTGATCGAGACGATCACCGCCGCGTACGAGATGGAGGAGATCCTCTACGAGCTGCGCGAGCACGCCTCGGGGCTCAACGCCGGCCGCTGGGACTACCTCTTCTCGCTCATCAAGAACTTCCGTGACGCGGGCCCGAAGTTCGTCCTGCCCGACCGCAACGCGGTGACGATGACGGCGCCGTTCATGCGCGCGTACACCGAACTGCTGGTGCGCACCTGCCACAAGCGCGGCGCGCACGCCATCGGCGGGATGGCGGCGTTCATCCCCTCGCGCAAGGACGCGAAGGTCAACGAGGCCGCGTTCGAGAAGGTCAGGGCGGACAAGGACCGTGAGGCGGGCGACGGTTTCGACGGCTCCTGGGTCGCCCACCCGGACCTGGTGCCGATCGCCCGCGCCTCCTTCGACGCGGTCCTCGGCGACCGTCCGCACCAGAAGCACCGGCTGCGCGAGGACGTCCGGGTGAGCGCCGCCGAGCTGATCGCCGTCGACTCGCTGGAGGCGAAACCGACGTTCGAGGGGCTGTGCAACGCCGTGGCGGTCGGCCTGCGGTACATCGAGGCGTGGCTGCGGGGCCGGGGCGCCGTGGCCATCTTCAACCTGATGGAGGACGCGGCCACCGCCGAGATCTCCCGCTCGCAGATCTGGCAGTGGATCGACGCGGGGGTGGTCTTCGACAACGGCGAGACGGCCACGGCCGGCCTCGCCCGCGAGGTCGCCGCACGGGAACTCGCGGCGATCCGCGAGGAGGCCGGGGAGGCGGCCTTCGCGTCCGGCCGGTGGCAGGAGGCGCACGACCTGCTGCTGAAGGTCGCCCTGGACGAGGACTACGCGGAATTCCTGACGCTGCCCGCGTACGCGCTCCTGGACTGAGAAGCCGAGGCGGTGCCCACGCCCCGAAGGGGCGCGGGGAACTGCGCGACCGACCACGGCGCACCGGCAGACGACACGCTCACCGCGCCTGCCGAAGCCCGACGCGGTTCAGCCGCGCCCCCAAGGGGGCGCGGGGAACTGCGCGCCCAGCCCCAACGCACCCGCAGACAATGGCACCCGGCGCGCCCAGCCCCACCGCACCCGCAGTCAACACACACCCGCGCCCAACAGAACCGCTCAGCCGATCGCCGCCCCCAGCGCCACGAACCCGCAGATCAACACCGCCAGCACCACCAGCAGCGGCCACACGAACCGCAAGTATTTGTCGTACCCCACCTTCGCCAGCGCCACCCCGCCCATGATGACGGCAGTCGTCGGCACCCAGAGGTTCATCAGCCCGCTCGCCGCCTGCCAGGCGGTGACCACCACCGCGCGGGAGACGTCCGCGAAGTCGGCGAGCGGCGCGAGGATCGGCATCGCCAGGGTGGCGTGCCCGGACGTGGAGGGGATCAGGAACGCGAGCGGCAGGTTCACCAGGAACACCAGGATCGCGAACACCACCGAGGGCGCGCCCGAGACCGCGCCCTCGACGGCGTGCAGCACGGTATCGATGATCTTCGCGTTCGTCATGACGGCGGTGACGCCCCGGGCGAGCACGATCACCAGCGCGGGGGCGATGAAATCCCCCGCGCCCCGCGCGATGGTGGCGCTCAGCCGCTGCTCGCCCAGCCGGGCCACGACGCCGATCAGCACGGCGGCGACGAGGAAGAGCGCCGCCAACTGCGCGAAGGACCAGCCCAGTTCCCAGCCGTAGGGCTCGGCGTCGGAGTTGCCCGTGAGGGCGCTCGACCACGGGATCACCGAGAAGATCATGAAGGTGAAGACGAGCGCGACCGCCACCAGGACGGCCTTCTGAAGCCCCGTCAGCTCGGGAGGTTCCGCGGCCTCCGCCGCCAGCTCGCGGTCGCCGGGCAGGAAGCCGACCAGGGAACGCCCCGGATCTTTGCGGACCTTGTGCGCGTACCGCACGACGTAGGCGATCGCGACGGCGGTCAGGACGCACCACATCGCGAAGCGCAGCACGATCCCGTCGCCCAGGGAGACGTCGGCGGCCGACGAGGCCACCCCGGTGGCGAACGGGTTGACGGTCGAGGCGAGGACACCGACGCCCGCGCCGAGGACGATCGTCCCGGTGGCGACCATCCGGTCGTAGCCCAGCGCCAGCATCAGCGGCACGATGAGCCCGTAGAAGCCCAGCGTCTCCTCCGCGAAGCCCTCGACGGTTCCCAGCAGGGAGAAGACGGCCATGACGCCGGCGATGAGCAGCGCGCCGCGCTCGCGCAGCCGGTGGGCGAGGCGCTCGATGCCCCGGTCCAGGGCGCCGGTGGCGAAGACGACGGTGATGAACGCGCCGATGGCCAGGACGAAGAGGAAGACCCCGGCGCTGCCGTAGAGCGCGCCCACCGCGTCGGGCGCCACCTCGCCGGTGCGGGTGTCACGGACGCCGTAGAGGCCGTTGACCGGGGCCAGGAAGAGGTCGCCGAGCCGGTGGAGGAAGTCCCCCGCGGCGGCCTCGCGGTGGTAGGTGCCCTGGACGGGGTCGCCGTCGCCGGTGCGCCGGTAGGTGCCGGAGGGGATGACGAAGGTCAGGGCCCAGACGGCGAGCGTCACGAGCGCCAGGACGGTCAGCGCGGAGGGGAAGACGCAGCCGCGCCGCTTCCCCTCGGGGGGCGTGCCGCCCTCGGGCTGCTGGTCCACGGCGGCACACCTCTCCGCTCTCCGCGTTCTCCGCGACGACAGTCTGGGGCTTTGCGGAGATTGTGGCGCAATGCGGAGTTTCTCCCTAGTCGCCACGCACGGGTCGGCGCACCCGGAGGTGGTGGAAGGCGAGGTTGAGGAGTACGGCGGTGAGACAGCCGGCGCTGACCCCCGAGTCCAGGATGATCTTCAGCGTCTCGGGGATGGCGGTGTTGCCGTAGAAGGTCCGGGAGACCACCGGGATCATGCCCATGCCGAGCGAGACGGCGGCGATGAGCAGGTTGTCGCCCTGGTCCAGGCCAGCTTTGAGCAGGACGTTCACCCCGCTCGCGGCGACGGTGCCGAACAGCACGATGCCCGCACCGCCGAGCACCGGCTGGGGGACGACGGCGATGAGGGAGGCGAAGACCGGGCTCAGGCCCAGGAGGAGGAACATCAGCCCGCAGGTGGCGACCACGAAGCGGCTGCGCACCCGGGTGAGGGCGACCAGTCCGACGTTCTGGGCGAAGGCGCTGTTGGCGAAGCCGTTGAACAGCGGGCTCAGGGCGGTGCCGAGGGTGTCGGCCCGCAGCCCGCCGGCGATGGTCTTCTCGTCGGCCTCGCGGCCGACTATCTCGCCGAGCGCCAGCATGTCGGCGGTGCTCTCGGTCATGCAGACCAGCATCAGCACGCACATCGAGACGATCGCCGACAGGGCGAACTGGGGTGCGCCGAAGTGGAAGGGTTCGGGGAAGCCGACGAGCGCGGCGTGCCGGGCGGGGGTGAGGTCGACGGCCCCGGCCGGCAGGGCGATCAGGGTGCCGGCGAGCAGGCCGAGCAGGATCGCGATCTGCTGGAGGAAGCCCTTCAGCAGCCGCCGCAGGAGCAGCACGGTGACCAGGGTCGCCCCGGCCAGGCCGAGGTTGGTCAGGGACGCGGGCCGGTCGGGGTGCCCGCCCTGTATCCAGCCGAAGGAGACCGGCAGCAGGGTGATCCCTATCAGGGTGATGACGGTGCCGCTGACGACGGGCGGGAAGAAGCGCACGAGCTTGCAGAAGTAGGGGGCGAGGAGGAAGCCGAGCGCGCCGGCCACCATGACGGCGCCGAAGATGACGGGCAGGGCGTCCCGCTTGGGGGTGTGGGTGTCGGCGATGGCGAGCATGGGGGCGACGCCCGCGAAGGAGACGCCGTTGACGAACGGCATCCGCGCCCCGACCTTCCAGAAGCCGATCGTCTGCAGCAGGGTGGCGATGCCCGCGGTGAAGAGGGCGGCGCTGACCAGGAAGGTGATCTCCAGCGGGGAGAGCCCGACGTAGGCGCCCAGGACGAGGGGCGGGGCGACCACGCCCGCGTAGCTGGCGGCGACGTGCTGGAAGCCGCCCGCGAGCAGCCGGCCCGGCGGGACCCGGCGGTCGACGGGGTGCACGGGCGGGGCGGGAGGGGCGGGGACGGCGGGGTCTGCCGGCTCGGTGCTTCGCGCGGTGAACCTGGGCACTGCGGCCACGGAGGTTCCTCCTGTCGATTTTCGTGTCGCCGATGACGTGACACGGCTTCAGGGAGGCCAGGCGGTGCGGGAGATGGGAGACGTGCACGATGTGCGGGAGCGGTGCGGGAGGGGTGCGGGAGCGGTGCGGAAGGGGACGGGCCGGGGTGGGAGGTTCGCCCCCGCCCCGGCCCGCTGCCCGTGGACCCCTCGGGCCCACGGGCCCGGCTGAGGGCCGTCCCCCTCAGCCGGGTCCGGTGGCCGTGCCTACGCCTGGCCGGCGATCCGGGCGAGCCGGCGGGACTCCTCGCGCGCGGTCCGGGCGACGGCGTCCTCGTCGACGGTCGTCAGACGGCCGTCCTCGACGACGGGCCTGCCGTCGATCAGCGAGAGGGTGACGGGCGCGGCGGCGCCGAGGACGAGCGCGGCGACGGGGTCGGCGATGGTGGAGTGGCCGATGCCGTCGAGCTTCCACAGCACGAGGTCGGCGAGCTTGCCCGGCTCCAGGGAGCCGGTCTCGGCGGCCCGGCCCAGGACCTGGGCGCCGCCGTAGGTGCCCAGGCGCAGGGCCTGGCGGACGCTCAGGGCGTTCGCGCCGCCGGCGAGGCGGTGGATCAGCAGGGCGTTGCGCAGCTCGGTGTGGAGCTCGCCGGACTCGTTGGAGGCGGTGCCGTCGACGCCCAGGCCGACGGGCACGCCCGCGGTGAGGAGGTCGGGGACGCGGGCGGTGCCGGCCGCGATCCGGGCGTTGGAGGAGGGGCAGTGGGCCACGCCGGTGCCGGTGCGGGCGAAGGCCGCGATGTCGGAGTCGGCCATGTGGATGCAGTGGGCCATCCACACGTCGTCGCCGAGCCAGCCGGTGGACTCGAAGTAGTCGGTGGGGCCCATGCCGAACTTCTCCTTGCAGAACTGCTCCTCCTCGACCGTTTCCGAGCCGTGGGTGTGCAGCCGCACGCCTTTGCGGCGGGCCAATTCGGCGGCCTCGCGCAGCAGTTCGGTGGTGACGGAGAACGGTGAGCAGGGGGCGACGCCGACGCGCAGCATGGAGTCGAAGCCCGGGTCGTGGTAGGTGTCGATCGCCTCTTCGGTGGCGAGGAGGGCGGCCTCGGTGGTCTCCACCGCGAAGTCCGGGGGCAGTCCGCCGGCCGACGCGCCCAGGTCCATCGAGCCCCGGGTGGGGCTGAACCGCACGCCGATCTCGCGGGCGGCGCGGATCTCGGCACCGAACAGGTCGCCCGCGCCGCGGGGGAAGACGTAGTGGTGGTCCATGGCGGTGGTGACGCCGCCGCGGACCATCATGGCCAGGGAGCCCTGGGCGGCGGCGTGCACCATCGGCTCGTCGATGCGCGACCAGGTGGGGTAGAGGGCGACGAGCCAGTCGAAGAGGTGGGACTCCTGGGCGAGACCCCGGGTGAGCCACTGGTAGAAGTGGTGGTGGGTGTTGACGAGGCCGGGGGTGGCCAGGTGGCCGGTGCCGTCGACGCGGCGGGTGACGTGGGTGAGGCCCTCGGGCGCGGGGCCGGGGCCCACCGATTCGATCCGGTTGCCGGTGACGACGATGTGGCCCGTGGCGTACTCGGTGTCGGCCGCGTCCACGGTGGCGACGGCGCAGTTCTCGATGACGGTGCGGTCTTGCGGTGCGGCCACGGCTGATTCCTCCGGGTCCTCAGGGGCGGTTCACGGCAGGTTCGTCAGGTCCACGGGGATGGCGGGCTCGGCGCCGTCCCGCAGGACGGTGGCCTCTATGAGGCCGTAGGGCCGGTCGGCCGCGAAGTAGACGGCGCCGTCCGGGGTGTCGTTCTTCAGGCCGAACGGATCCAGGTCGACCAGGAAGTGGTGCTTGTTGGGCAGCGAGAGGCGGATCTCGTCGATCCCCGGGCCGCTGTCGATCACCGCCGCGCCCATGGCGTAGAGGGTCTGCTGGAGGGAGAAGGAGTAGGTCCCGGCGAAGGCGGCCAGCAGGTGGGCGCGGGTGCGGCGGTAGCTGTCGTCCCAGTCCGGTGCCGGTTCGGCCTCGTCGCACCAGGCGTGCCGCCAGCGGGCGTTCACCTCGGTGGCGAGGATGCGGTCCCGGGTCTCGGGGAGGGTGGTGTAGCGGTCCTTGACGTAGCCGTGGAACTCGGAGTCGGTGGTGTTCATCAGCACCAGGTCCTTGAGCCCGGAGAGCACGCTCCAGCCCGAGCCGTCGAAGGTGACCTGCGCGGTGCGGGTCTCCTGGTTCTCGCGGGCGAAGGAGTGCCGGTCCTCGCCCGGGGTGTCGATCCGCTGCCAGGCGTACTCCTCGATGCGGATCCGGGCCGAGGTGACGGCCTCCTGGCCGGTGACGAAGTGCCGGGCGAGGAGGATGCCGAACGATTCGGCCGAGGCGATGCCGTGTTCCTTGGCGAAGGCGAACACGGTGTTCTTGGTGGTGTCGGTCGGCAGGACATGGGCGTTGGAGCCGGAGAGGTGGACCTCGTCCATGTCGCCGGAGAGCGCGACGGAGACGTTGAGGTCCTTGACGTGGTGGGTGGCGCCGTCCCGGGTGACCTTCAGGACGCGGACTTCGGACTTGCCGTACTGGTTCTGGCCGAGAACGGTCATGGCGGTGCTAGCTCCCTCGGTATACGGAGTAGCCGAACGGGCTGAGCAGCAGCGGTACGTGGTGGTGCTCGCCCGGTGCGACGGCGAACGCGACCGTCACCTCGGGGAAGAACGCCGCGCCCGTGCGCCGCTCGCGGGACTGGGAACGGGACAGGTAGGGCTCGACCGCGAAGACGAGCCGTGCGTGGGTGACCTCCGCCGGCAGGGCCGGGAGGTTCCCGCAGCGCCCGTCCGCGTCCGTCACCGCCGCCCCGGCCGCGTGCCACGCCCCGTCGGCGCGGCGTACGGACAGCTCGACGGCGACGCCGCCGGCGGGACGGCCGGTGGCGGTGTCCAGGACGTGGGTGGACACCGAGGCGGCCGGCTTCTCGCTGCTCATGGTGGGGGCGCTCCTTCGTCGTCGGGTGCTTCCGCGAGTCCGGCGAGCCGGATGCGGTTGATCTTCCCGAGTTCCTCGCGCACGATCTCGCGTTCGCGTTCCGGCGTGTTGCCGATCCGGTGCCGGAGGGCGTCCCGCATGCGGTCGGCGGTGAGGCCGGTGGCGCAGATCAGGAAGACGTGCCCGAATCTCTCCTGGTAGGCCAGGTTGAGTTCGAGCATCTCGGCCCGGAGGGCGGCGGGGGCGTCCGCCATGCCGCGCTGTTCGCGGGCGGAGCGCGGGTCGCCCGGTTCCGGGCGGCCGATGGGTGGGTGGCCGGCCATGGCCTCGGCGAGGTCCGCGGCCGTCAGCGCGGCGGTGGCGGTGTCACCGGCCGCGCACAGGGCCCGGGTGTCGGAGTAGGGGCGCCGCGCGAGGACCGCCGTCACCCATGCCTCACTGGCGCAGATCGTGCGCAGTGCGGCGCGGGCCGCGCTGTCCTCGGCGGCGTTGAGCCGGGTGAGCCCCGGCGTCGGACGCGAAGTCACGGGAACCTCCGTGGCCGCTTCTCGCTGAGCTCGGCTGCTCGCCGAACGGGGACGGGCTGCGCATAGCTAACGCCCTTGGAAACACGGCGTCAACAGTTTGTTGAAACTATCCGCCGATGGGTCGTCAGTTCGTACGAGTTCGTGACCCCCGGTCCGGTACCGGCGGGGTGGCCACTTGCGCCGGTACGGCAGGAGGGGGCGGGCCGGGGCCGCCGACGCCGCGAGGGCCCGCCCGTCCGCCTCGGGGGAAGCGCACGGGCGGGCCCGGTCAGGGAACGGCTACGGGGTTGCGTGGACGGGTATCGGGTTGTCCGGGGTAACGGCCACCCCCCGGCACTGCCGCTCGTGATGCAGGGCCAAGGCCCGCAGTTGCCGCCGCTCGTGCGCGTCCGCGAGCCGGAGCCGGCCCGGGGCCACCTCCCATGGACGGCCGCCGGGGCGAGAGCCAGACCTTGTGTCCGTCGAGCGAGTTGACCACGGCCGGCATCTCGCGTTCCGGGTCGTAGACCGCCATGCCCATGCGGAGCCTGTCGTCCTTGGTCATGGGGTGCCTTCTCCACCCGGCGGGGACGACGGGAGACAGAGCGAGCCCGGGTTTCCCGGCGCCGGAACAGAGGCCACCACCTCGCCGCGGGCCACCCGCGTCACGTCGGCGTCGTCCGATGGGGCGAGCTGGGCGTAGTCCCTGAAGTCCCGGCCGTACCGCACATGCCCCGTGGCCTGCATGTGCCGTCTCATCCAGTCCTCGACGCCGGCCGGAGTGTGCAGTTGGCCGGAGGCCGCGCCGCACTCGGACTCCTCGCCCGACACGCACACGGCGCTGTACTCCGGCCATGCCGACGCATCTTGAGCGATCGTGAATGGCACGTATCGGAAT
Organism: Streptomyces sp. NPDC046215; assembly: GCF_040646215.1. Classification (NCBI taxonomy): domain Bacteria; kingdom Bacillati; phylum Actinomycetota; class Actinomycetes; order Kitasatosporales; family Streptomycetaceae; genus Streptomyces; species Streptomyces sp. NPDC046215. Next base: position 21,180 of record NZ_JBEYZW010000005.1, read on the forward strand.
CGGCGACGGATCATTCGCACCCCCTGATGATCTGTTCCGCCTCGCCGCCGAAGATCTCGCGCAGTAGATGCTCTCCGCCTTCGGGAGTCAGGATGAACTCCTGGGCTCGCCGCCGCCTGACGGCCCTCTCGATGCGTTTCAACGCCGCTTCGTGGTAGCCGGGTACGGATGTCACCGCCCGCACCTCTGCGTGAATCCGGCGCCGACTGGGCCAGACGGCCCGGACGGGCCGGGAGAACTGTCCGCGCAGACACCACCACCGGTGGCAATCCGCGGGTGTGTGGCGGATGCGGCGCCATAGTCGTCTCACCGGAGGTCACCGCCCCGCTGAGGAGTACTGGCCTTCTGGGAGGTAAGCCGCACAGAAGTATCGGGCTTGCCCTTCCCGGCCCGGTGTTGCGGGCAGATACATGCGGGGTACTTCATGGTCCCGGGCGGGAGGTCTGCCGCGTCGGCCATTCCGTCGGCGCCCCACGACGAGGGCAGCAGCGCGGCGCGTGTCATGCCACCCACCGCCTCAGGCCCCCTGCGACGGCCGACAAGTTTTCCGCCTCGCGACTCATGATGCGGGGCCTGTCCCGTCCGCCCGCGCTCCCCGCCTTGCCTGATCTGTCGTGCACGGTCGCCCTTCCTGCCGACGCTGGATGCGTACATGAAGGAAACTCCTTGGCTGCAAGATCAGTTGACACAAAAGTGGCACAGCCGGGGGTTGGGTGATCGTCATTCGGGGGCAGGCCAAAGGCGAGTGGGAGAGTGATGGTATGGACAGCGCACCAATGGAACGCATCCCGGCCGCTGGCGAGAACATCCAGGTACTCCGCAAGGCCAGGGGGATCAGCCAGACGAAGCTCGCCAGGGACGCCAGCATCTCGATCTCATTGCTCCGGAAGATCGAACAGGGATCCCGCGCCGCGACACCCGCCACGGTGGCCTCGATCGCGAAGGCCCTTCACGTGACCACCGCCCGGATCAACGGCCAGCCCTTCCTGGGACCGTCCGAGCAGAGCGACCTTCTGGATGACCTCCGCGGAGCGCTCCGCCGCTACACCTTGCCGAAGGAAGACGTTCCTGACCCCGCCCGGCTCGAAGAAGACCTGCGGAAGATCACCGCTCTCCGTGCGGGGAGCCAGTACCTCGAACTGTTGCGCATGCTGCCCACCCTCCTCGGACAGGTCACCGCAGCCGCCCTCTCCAACCCCGGGGAGGCCGGCGCGTGGTCCCGCACGGCCGACGCCTACGGCTGCGCCTACACCATCGCGCACCGGCTGATGCAGCCTGATCTCGCAGACATGATCGCCTCGCGGCAGACATGGGCGGCGAAGCAGACCTGGAACCCTGAAGCGGAGGCCATCGCCGCGTGGACCGAGGCCGGCACCTACCAGAGCGCCGGTGAATACGCCGATGGCCTGGCGATCGTGGACCGCGCCATCGTCAAGTACGAACAGGGCCCGCGTCCGGACGGGCTCGATTCCGTCCTGACTCTCGGATCACTCCACCTACGCGGGATCGTCCTGGCGTCCCGGGACAGGGACAAGAACACGGCCATGGCGCACACGCTCCGGGCCCGGGAACTGGCCAAGCGCCTGCCGAGTGGACAAGGCGACGTCATCGCCCACAACCTCACCTTCGGCCCCGGCAACCTCGCGTTGTACGAAGTGGGCGCCAACATCGAACTCGGCAATCCTGCTGAGGCGTCCACGATGGCTCAGCCGCTCATCAAGACACCGCCCAAGGGCCTGCGCGCTTCCAGGGTGGGGCGCCTATGCATTGACACCGCGCGGGCCCGCCTGACACTCGGCGATCTGGAAGGCGCGGAGGACGCGCTGAAGGCCACGTTCCGTGTCGCTCCGCAGATGGCGGCCATACACCCCATGAGCCGTGAGGTTCTGCGCGTGCTGGTCATCATGCATCAGCGCAGCAGGCCCGAGCTGATGGCCATGGCTAAGCGTTCCGGGTTGACACCCGAGCTATAGCCCCATCGGTTCCCGCGCATGAGCGGTCCAGCCTGCGCGCACCCGGGGGGGAGGCCCCGTAGCCACCGACCTACAGCGGCAGCCCCACCACGTCAGCCATGGCGCGCATGTCAGCCGTCAGCGTGCGGCGCCCCTTGACCACCCGTTCGAGGATGACTCGTGCGTACCGTTGATTAGGCAGCCACTCCGGGCTGTCAGCCTGGATCTGTTGCAGTTTGGCGAAAGCATCCGCGAATGCCCCTGTTTTGGCGTGGGCGTCGGCGACGTCCAGGTAGTGACGGTTGCGGTTATTGGACGTCGGCTTGAGACCCGCGGACGGGATCGATTCGGCCAGCCGAAGGACGACGTCTGGCCTATTGGCAACGCTCGCGTTTTCCGCCCTTTTCAAGGCCACCGTCGTCGGCCCGAAGGTCCGCAAGAAGTCATTCCCAGGCGCGTACTCCCTGCCAAGGGCGACGGCGGCTGAATGGGCGAACCGCAGAGCGTCAGCAGCCTCACCCTTCTGGCTGTTACGGACGGCGGCCCCCGATACCCGGAGGAGCAGCCAGCCCCACGTACTCAGTTCGGCCGGAGTCGCGCGCGACACCTTGGGCTCCGTCTCATCCGCCCATTTCACGGCGAGCTCGTAAGCCTTGCCCAGCTCACCCTGCCGCAGGAGAAGCCAGCACAGCGTGTTGACGGTGGCGGCTCCGTCCATCCGGTCCGCGGCGTCATCGAGAGCACGTTCGAGGGCTGTCTCGGCGGCACTGAACTGGCGCGTCTGAACCATGAGCCACCCCGCGAGCTGCAAGAGTCGCACACGAACGGCCCTGCCTTCCGCCCCCAGGGCATCGGCCTCTCGCAACAACTGCGGAAGCACCTCAGAAAGGGCATCGAACTGGTCCGCCGCAAACAGCGGTGAGAGCGTTCGGAGTGTGTCACGCACTCCTGTGACGGTCGGCGGCTCATCGTCGACCCATGCCGATGACTGCGGCGGCTCCTCGATGGCACGCCGAACGTCTGCCCACCGGTCCACGGTGGCAGCGCTCGCGTCCTCCTGATGCGGGCCGGCTGACAGGCGCACGGTGGGCACCCGGAGCGCGGCAGCGAGCATCCGCAGCGTCTCCAGCCGTGCCCCGCCCCGGTCTCCTTGTTCGAGCTTCCGAATGGTTGAGAGCGACACACCCGATGCGGCCGCCAACTCCCGCTGCGTCAAGCCTCGACGCTTACGAATCGTCTTCACGTTCTCGCCAGCGTTGCTCATACCACGAGAGTACGACGGGCTTGGCCCCGCCACCCTTCTCCGAACTTCAGGGCGGCAAGAGCTTTGCCATCCGCGGGTGCGGGCCCATCCCTCACCCCCGCTCCCCGCGCCGCTTCGCCCGCTGCTCCTCCTGATAGTTGATGTAGTTGTAGACCGTGAAGCGGCTGACGCCCAGCGCCGCCGCCACCGTTTCCACTCCGTGGCGCATCGAGAAGGCGCCGCGCTCCTCCAAAGTCCGCACCACCGACTGCTTGGTCTTGCGGTCCAGCTCCGCCAGCGGCGTGCCGTACCGGCGTTCAAGACCGGCCAGGAGGTGGTCGAGGGAATCGGAGAGGTGCGGCAGCCGCACTGCCACGACCTCGCGGCCCTCCCAGGAGAGCATCACATCCTCGCTCCGGGCCTCGCCGGGCTCGACCATCTCGCCGCCCATGGCGTCGACGAGCGGCTTGACCGCCGCGCGGAAGGGGTGCTCGGCGGCGTCGGTCACGAGTCGCCGTCCCGGACCACGTTGACCTGGAGGGAGATCCGGGTGGCGCCGGCCCGGAGGGAGTCGCGCAGCAGCTCTCCAACGGCCTCCAGTACGGCGCCGGCGCCGCCTTCGGCACTGGTGCCGAACGGGCCGACGTCGACGGCGTCCAGCGCGGCGCCCTGCACGGCCTCGCGGGCCGCCACGGCGTGGGGCGGCGCCTCTTCGAGGTCGAAGGGTTCGGTCGTGAACTCCACTCTCAATCGCACGCGGTCAACCTACTGCGCGTACCCGCCGGTCGGACAGCACGTCTTGACAGCCTTCTCCCGCCCCGGGCAATCTTTCGTCAGACAGAATTGAACTTCCGCATTACGGAAATCAGGAGGGCCGCATCTGATGGGACTTCCCCAGCCCCCGCCGCGCTTCGACGTGAACCTCTCGATCCTCTTCACCGAGCTGCCCCTGCTGGAGCGCCCCGCGGCCGCCGCCGCGGCGGGGTTCACGGCGGTGGAGCTGTGGTGGCCCTGGCCCGACGAGCCCACGCCACCGGCGGCCCAACTCGACGCACTACGGCAGGCGTTGAGTGACGCCGGGACGCAGCTCGTCGGACTGAACTTCTACGCCGGGCAGCTGCCGGGCCCGGACCGGGGTGCCCTCTCGCTGCCCGGCCCGGAGTCGGACCGCTTCCGCGCCAACGCCGACCTCGTCGCCGACTTCGCCGCGTCCGTGGGCTGCACGGCCCTCAACGCCCTCTACGGCAACCGCGTCCAGGGGGTGGACGCCGAGGAGCAGGACGCCCTGGCCCTGCACAACCTCGTCCACGCGGCCCGGGCCGCGGACCGGGCCGGTGCCGTGCTGCTGATCGAGGCGCTCAACGCGGCCGAGTCCCCGGCGTACCCGGTCACCACCTCGGCGGCGGCCGTCGCCCTCGTGGAGAAGGTCAACGCCGCCAGCGGGCTCGGCAACGCCCGCTTCCTGATGGACCTGTACCACCTGGCGAAGGGCGGCGAGGACCTGCACGCCGTCATCGACACGCACGCCGCGCTGACCGGCCACGTCCAGATCGCCGACAACCCCGGCCGCGGGGCGCCCGGTTCGGGAACGCTCGACTTCGGGGACCTGCTCGGACGCCTGGGGAAGGCGGGCTACGAGGGCTGGGTGGGCCTGGAGTACCGGCCGTCGGGAGCGAGCGCGGACAGCTTCGGGTGGCGGGACGGGCTCCGCCCGACGGGCTGACACCTGGCGCGCCAAGTCGCGCCCGTCCCGCAAGGACAACCGTTCGACACTCCGGAAAGGACACCACCCATGCCCACCCCCTCCCCCACCGTCGCCTGGATAGGGCTCGGCATCATGGGCTCCCCCATGGCCGAGAACCTCATCAAGGCGGGCTACGACGTCACCGGGTACACCCTGGAACCGGACAAGCTCGACCGGCTCGCGGCAGCCGGCGGCACGCCGGCCGCCTCCGTCGCGCAGGCGGTCCGCGGCGCCGACGTCGTCGTCACGATGCTCCCCGCCGACCCGCACGTCGAGGCCGTCGCCTACGGCAAGAGCGGCAAGGACGGCAACGACGGCGAGGGCGGCGTCCTGGCGCACGCCCGGCCCGGCGCCCTGATCCTCGACATGTCCACGGTCTCCCCGCGGACCTCCGTCGCCCTCGCCGAGGCCGCGGCCGCCACCGGCAAGGGGCTGCGCGTCCTCGACGCGCCCGTCTCCGGCGGGGAGGCCGGTGCCGTCGAAGGCGTCCTGTCCATCATGGTCGGGGGCGAGCGCGCGGACTTCGACGCGGCGAAGCCGCTGCTCCACGCCCTCGGCACCACCGTCGTCCGGTGCGGCCCGCACGGCGCCGGCCAGACTGTGAAGGCCGCCAACCAGCTGATCGTCGCCGTCAACATCCAGGCGTGCGCGGAAGCGGTCGTCTTCCTGGAGAAGTCCGGCGTGGACCTCACCGCCGCCCTGGAGGTGCTGGCCGGCGGCCTCGCCGGGTCGGCCGTGCTCAGCCGCAAGCGGCACAACTTCCTGGCCCGCGACTACACCCCGGGGTTCCGGATCGACCTGCACCACAAGGACATGGGCATCGTCACCGGCGCGGCCCGCGCCGTCGGCGCCGCCCTGCCGGCCGGTGATCTGGTCGCCGGGCTCGTGGCGGCGGCGCGCGAGCAGGGGGACGGCGCGCTGGACCACTCCGCGCTGCTCCGGGGCGTCGAACGGCTGTCGGGAGTGGCCTCGTGAGCGCCGGGAGGGGCACCTCAGGGGGGCCGCGGATGCCCGCCATGGAAGCGGCTGTGCACATCATGAAGGACGAGGGCGTCGACATCGCCTTCGGCTGCCCCGGTGCCGCGATCCTGCCGCTGTACAAGGCGATGGAGGTGGTGGGCGGCATCGAGCACCTGACCGTCCGCCACGAGGAGGGCGCCACCCACATGGCGGACGGGTGGGCCCGCACCAACGGCCGGGTCGGCGTGGCCATCGCCACCTCCGGGCCCGGCGGCACCAACCTCGTCACCGGCCTCTACACCGCGCTCGCCGACTCCGTCCCGATGGTCTGCGTCACCGGACAGGCCGTCTCCACCAAGCTGCACCAGGAGGCGTTCCAGGCCGTCGACATCGTGGAGATCGTCCGCCCGGTCACCAAGTGGGCGGTGCAGATCAAGGAGGCGGCGCAGATCCCCTGGGCGTTCCGGGAGGCGTTCCGCACCGCGCGGGAGGGCCGGCCGGGCCCGGTGCTGATCGACATCCCCGTCGACATCGCCCGGCGCGAGATCCGCTACGACGCCGCCCTGGACTCCCGGCTGCCGGTGACCGCCGTGGCCCCGCACCCGCCCCGCGTCGAGGCCGCCCTGGACCTGCTGCTGGCCGCGGAGCGGCCCCTGGTCCTCGCCGGTGGCGGGGTGATCCTGGCGGAGGCGTCGGCGGAGCTGCGTGCTCTGGTGGAGTACCTGCGGGTGCCGTTCCAGGTCACGCTGATGGGCAAGGGGGCGATCGAGGACGGACACGAGCTGAACATGGGCACCACGGGCATCCAGACGTCGCAGCGGTACGCCAACGCCTCGTTCCTGGAGTCGGACTTCGTGCTCGCGGTCGGCGCCCGCTTCGGCGACCGGCACACGGGCGCGGACCTCTCCGTCTACCGGGGCGCGCGGACGTTCGTCCACGTGGACATCGAACCCACCCAGCTGGGCCGGGTGATCGAGCCGGACCTGGGCGTCGTCTCCGACGCGAAGCTGTTCCTGGCCGCCCTGCTGGCGGCGGCGCGGCGGCGCGAGGTGCGGGCCCGGGTCGGACCGTGGGTCGAGCGGTGCGCCACGCTCAAGCGCACCCTCACCCGGCGCGAGGACTTCGACACCGTCCCCGTCAAGGCGCCGCGCGTCTACAAGGAGATCAACGAGATCTTCGGCGAGGACACCTACTTCGTCACCGCCATCGGCCTCTACCAGATCTGGGGCGGGCAGCACCAGAAGGCCCACCTCCCCCGCCGCTACCAGGTCTGCGGCCAGGCGGGCCCGCTGGGCTGGGAGGTGCCGGCCGCGATCGGCGTCAAGAAGGCGCTCCAGGGCATGGGCCGGGGCGAGACGGAGGTCGTCGGCATCGTGGGCGACTACGGCTTCCAGTACATGGTCGAGGAGCTGGCGGTCGCGGCGCAGTACGACGTTCCCTACGTACTGATCATGCTGAACAACGAGTACCTGGGCCTCATCCGTCAGGCGTCGGCCGGCTACGCCATGAACTACCAGGTGGACATCCACTACGACGAGACCGGCACCGACAATGTGGCCCTCATGGCCGCCTACGGCTGTGCCGGCCGCCGTGTCGTGGACCCGGCCGACATCCGCCCCGCCATCGAGTGGGCCCGCAAGGAGGCCGTCGCGACCTCCCGCCCGGTTCTGGTGGAGATCCTCATCGAACGCGAGGCCAACACGCCGCACGGCCCCGACATCGACTCCGTGCGGGAGTTCGAACCCGTGCCGGGGGCCTGACCGGGCCCCGCCGACCCCGGGCGGCGGCCGTGCCGACACCTGTCCTGTCGCGCCGGGCACAGCCGCCGCCCGGAACCCTCCGGCAGGCGCGGGGGCGCGGCCCCGCCTTCCGGATTCGCTCCCCCGGCGCGCCCGCATCGTGGACGATGGGGCCCGTACCTCAACCCCTACGGACCCCGTTTGCTGGAGCCGATGATGGCCAAGAGCGTGCCGGTTCACTGCCCGACGTGTCGTCGGGAGCACTCCTTCACCCCGCCCACCTTCCCCTGCGCGTGCGGGGCGCCGCTCACGCTGCCCGTACTGCCCGACGCCACCCCTGAGTTACTGGCCCACCGCACCTGGCGGGACTCCTGGGTGGCGGTGCGCTGCCCGGCCTGCGACCGGCAGGACCAGTGGCCGCGCCCGGAGTTCGGGTGCGCGTGCGGCACCGTGGTGCGGCTGCCCGTCCAGCCGGTGCGCGGGCCCTCCGCCCCGGCCGCGGCCGGCCGGGCGCCGGTGCCGCTGCGGCCGGCGTTCCGCCCGGTCGCCATCCGGACCGCGGACGACGCGACCGTGGCGGCCGAACGCTATTTGACGTGGCTGGGCTTCGACGGCGTCACCCGCCCCGGCGACCCCGACGGGACGGGGGTGGACCTGCGGGCCGTGGGCCTGGTCGCCCGCGTCGATCCGACCACCCTGCCCACGTCCCTGCGGGCGGTCGAGTGCCTGTGGCTGCACGGCATGGCCGACTCCGCGACCGGCGCGTTCTTCTCCCTGGCGGGTTACGGGGGCGAGGCCCGCTCCCGCGCCGACCAGCTCCACCTGCCCCTGTTCGTGATGGACCTGACGGGCACCCCGCAGCCGCTGAACGGCCCGGCCGACGAGCTGGTCGAGCGGGGCCCCGCCTGAGCCGCCGCACACCGGCAAGCTCAAGTCTTCCTCTGAACTCGCCTGCCGACATGGCGCGTTGGGCCCCGGAGGGCGAGACTCGGTACCGGGCCCGCGAGACGTACGGGGGATCGCGGGCCCTCCCGTCTCACGAGCTCATGGCCGTCGCGGCCGCCCCGGCCGGGTCGAGGGCCCTCGTGGCTTCCTCGCGGAGCTCCACCTTGCGGACCTTGCCGCTGACCGTCATGGGGAACGACTCCAGGATCCGCAAGTGGCGCGGGATCTTGTAGTGCGCGAGGCGCCCCCTGCAGAAGCGGGCGAGCTCCTCGCGGCCCAGGGTCGCCGCCGGGTCGCGGAGGATGACGCAGGCCATGACCTCCTCCCCGTACTTCTCGTCGGGCACTCCGATGACCTGCACATCGGCGATCTTGGGGTGGGTGTAGAGGAATTCCTCCACCTCCCGGGGGTAGACGTTCTCCCCACCCCTGATGATCATGTCCTTGATGCGGCCGACGACGCGGACGTAGCCGTCCTCGTCCATCACCGCGAGGTCACCGGTGTGCATCCAGCGGTCGGCGTCGAGGACCTCGGCGGTGCGCTCGGGGTCGTCCCAGTAGCCGAGCATCACCGAGTAGCCGCGGGTGCACAGCTCGCCCGGCTCACCGCGGCCGACCACTCCCCCGGTCTCCGGGTCGACGACCTTGACCTCGATGTGCGGCAGCACCCGGCCCACCGTCCCGGTGCGGCGGCCGAGGTCGTCGTCGCGCCGGGTCTGGGTGGACACCGGGGAGGTCTCGGTCATCCCGTAACAGATGGCGACCTCGGACATGTGCATCTCGCTGACCACCCGCTTCATCACCTCCTCCGGGCAGGGCGAGCCGGCCATGATGCCGGTGCGCAGCGAGGAGAGGTCGTAGGTGGCGAAGTCGGGGAGGTTGAGTTCGGCGATGAACATGGTGGGGACGCCGTAGAGCGAGGTACAGCGTTCGCGCTCGACGGCGTGCAGGGTGGCGACCGGGTCGAAGGAGGGGGCCGGGATGACGGCGCAGGCCCCGTGGGCGGTGATCGCCAGGTTGCCCATGACCATGCCGAAGCAGTGGTAGAAGGGCACGGGCAGGGCGACGCGGTCGGCCTCGGTGTAGCCGAGCAGTTCCCCCACGAAGTAGCCGTTGTTGAGGATGTTGTGGTGGGAGAGGGTGGCGCCCTTGGCGAAGCCGGTGGTGCCGGAGGTGTACTGGATGTTGACCGGGTCGTAGCAGCTGAGCTGCGCCTCGCGCTCGGCCAGCCGCTCGCGCGCCACGCCCTCGCCGGCCCGCACCAGGCCGGCCCAGGTGGGGTCGTCGATGTAGACGACGTCCCGCAGGGCCGGGCAGTCCGCCCGGACCTGCTCGACCATGCGGCGGTAGTCGCTGGTCTTGTGGGCGACGGAGGCGACGAGCACGCCGATGCCGGCCTGCCGCAGGACGTAGCCCAGCTCGTGGACGCGGTAGGCGGGGTTGATGTTGACCATGATCGCGCCGATGCGGGCGGAGGCATACTGGACCATGATCCACTCGGGGCAGTTGACGGCCCAGATGCCGACCCGGTCGCCCTTCGCCACGCCCTTGGCGAGCAGGCCCAGCGCGACCTCCTCGACGGCGCGCCCGAACTCCGCGTAGGTCCAGCGGCGGCCGGTGGGGACGTCGACCAGCGCCTCGCGGTCGCCGAACCGTTCGATGGTGAACGCCAGGTCGGCGCCGATGGTGTCGTCGATCAGCGGGGCGGAGGTGCTCCCGGCCGTGTACGAGGGTGTGCTCACCGGTGGTCTTCCTCTCGGTACTCGGTCCCGCCGCCCTGCGCCGTGCGCTCGCGCAGCTCGATGCGGCGGATCTTGCCGGACACGGTCTTGGGCAGGTCGGCGAACTCCAGCCGCCGGATGCGCTTGTAGGAGGACAGGGTGGCGCGCGAGTGGGCGAACAGCGCGGCCGCGGTGGCGGGGCCGGGCTCCCAGCCGGCGGCGAGCACGACGTACGCCTTGGGGACGGCGAGCCGCAGCGGGTCGGGGGCGGGGACGACGGCGGCCTCGACGACGGCCTCGTGTTCGAGGAGGGCGCTCTCCAGCTCGAAGGGGGAGATCTTGTAGTCGCTGGCCTTGAAGACGTCGTCGGAGCGGCCGATGTAGGTGAGGTAGCCGTCGGCGTCGCGGGAGCCGATGTCCCCGGTGCGGTAGAAGCCGTCCGCCATGGCCTCCGCGGTGCGCTCCGGGTCGCCCGCGTAACCGGTCATCAGGCCGACGGGCCGCCGGGCGGGGTCCCGCAGGTCGAGGGCGATCTCGCCCTCGTCGGCCGGCTCGCCCGTGACGGGGTCGAGGAGGACGACGGTGAAGCCGGGGCTCGGGCGGCCCATGGAGCCGGTCTTGAGCGGCTGGCCGGGCGGGTTGGCGATCTGCACGGAGGTCTCGGTCTGGCCGAAGCCGTCCCGGATGGTGACGCCCCAGTCCCGCCGGACGGTCTCGATGACCTCGGGATTGAGCGGCTCGCCGGCGGCGACGACCTCCCGGGGCGGGGTGCGCAGCGCCGTCAGGTCGGCCTGGATGAGCATGCGCCACACGGTGGGCGGGGCGCAGAAGCTGGTGACGCGGCAGCGGTCCATCTCCGCCATCAGCCGGGCCGCGTCGAAGCGCGTGTAGTTGTGCACGAAGACGGTCGCCTCGGCGTTCCAGGGCGCGAAGAGGTTGGACCAGGCGTGCTTGGCCCAGCCGGGCGAGGAGATGTTGAGGTGGACGTCGCCGGGGCGCAGCCCGATCCAGTACATGGTGCTCAAGTGCCCGATGGGATACGAGATGTGGGTGTGTTCGACGAGCTTGGGCCGGGCGGTGGTGCCGGAGGTGAAGTAGAGCAGCAGGGTGTCATCGGCGAGGGTGGGTCCGTCGGAGGTGAAGTCCTCGGGGGCCGCTGCGGAGTCCTCGTAGGCCAGCCAGGGCGCGCCGGGCGCGCCGCCCACCGCGATGCGGGTGTAGTCGCCGGGCACGTCCGCGAACTTGGCGGCATCCTCGGAGCGGGCGAGGACGTGGGCCGCCCTCCCGCGCGCGATGCGGTCGGCGAGATCGGCGGGGCCGAGCAGCGGGGTGGCAGGGATGACGACGGCGCGCAGCTTCATCGCGGCGAGGGCGGTCTCCCACAGCTCGGTCTGGTTGCCGAGCATGACGACGATGCGGTCACCGGCCCGGACGCCTTGCGCGCGGAGCCAGTTGGCGACCTGGCCGGAGCGGCGGCGCAGGGCGTCGAAGGAGTGGCGGGCCTCGGTGCCGTCCTCCTCGACGATCCACAGGGCGGTGCGGTCGTTGCCCTCGGCGATCCGGTCGAACCAGTCCAGGGCCCAGTTGAACTCCCGTGGCCGGGGCCAGGCGAAGCCTTCGCGGGCGGCCGGATAGTCCTCGCGGTGGGCCAGCAGAAAGTCCCGGGCCGCGCGGAACTCCGCCGCCGGACCGGCCGCGTCCGCCAGGTTCCAAGCCATCACATGTCCTCCAGATCGCAGGGCGCGTCGCCTGCCCGCTGGTTAGCATCGTGCGACGGTGATCTGAGTCTCACCACCCCCGGACGGGGGTGGTCGCATTTCCAGGGATACGGAGATTCCGACTCCGCATCCAGGACGGGGAGGCAGTGATGGGAGAACCGGAGGGGGCCGCCGAGGTACGGGCCGCTCTGCTGCGGATGCGCCGGGGTGCCGGGCTGCCGGTCGCCTTCGGCGGGCTGCTGTCGGGGGCGCGGCAGTTCCGGATATCCGACATGGCCGGGACGATGACGCCCGCGCTGCGCGGCCTGGCCATCCGCACGGGCAGCGGGCTGGGCGGCAAGGCGGCCGCCCTGGCCCGGCCGCAGTCCGTGATGGACTACCGCTCCTCGCACGTCATCAGCCACGAGTACGACGCCGCGGTCGCCGCCGAGGACCTGCGCTCGGTGCTGGCGGTGCCGGTGGTGGTCCGGGGCCGGGTGCGCGGCGTGCTGTACGGGGCCCTGCGGCGTCCCCTGGCGCTCGGTGACCGGGCGCTGACCGCCGCCCTCGACGCGACGCGCGAACTGGAACAGGCGCTGGCCGTGCAGGACGAGGTCCACCGGCTGCTGTCGGTGGCCCGCCAGCCCACCACCGCCGACCCGGCGATGTGGGAGGAGGTCCGCGAGGCGCACGGCGATCTGCACGCGCTGGCCCACCGCGTCACGGACCCGCTGCTGCGCCAGGAGCTCCTCGCCGCGTGCGGGCGCCTGGCCAAGGCGTCGACGGGCGACCCGCGGGCCGCGGGGCCCGGCGGCCCGCGCGCGGACCTGTCGCCGCGCGAGGTAGACGTCCTGGCCTGCGTGGCCTCCGGGGCGACGAACGCGACGGCCGCGGACCGGCTGGGGCTGCGCCCCGAGACGGTCAAGAGCTATCTGCGCTCCAGCATGCGGAAGCTGGGGGTGCACACCCGGTTGGAGGCCGTGGTCGCGGCCCGGCGGGCGGGTTTTCTGCCGTGACGCCTGCGGCGTGGCGGGGGGGCTCTGGCTTGGCGCCTGCGGCGTGGCCGGGGGTTCCTGATTTGGCATCCGGGGCCCGGCGGGCGGGCTTTCTGGCCTGGCGCCTGCGGACCGGCGGGGGCTGCTGGCCTGACACCCGGGGCCCGGCGGGCGAGTTCCTGACCTGACACCCGAGGCCCCGCGGGCAGGTCCCCGACCTGACACCCGAGGCCCGGCAGGCAGGTTCCTGACCTGACACCCGAGGCCCCGCGGGCCTCTTAGGCCCTGATGCCCGGGAGGGCGTTCGCGTCCGGCGTTCGGGCTCGGCGCCCACGCCGGACGTTCGCGCCCGGCGTCAGCGTCCGACCTCCGGGCCCTGCCGCGCTCGGCGTTCGCGCCCGGCGTCAACGTCCCGTCAAAGGAGCGGCGTCCGGGGTCAACAGGCTGTCAAAAGAGCGCTCCGGGGGGCGCGAGCAGGGCATAGCGTGCGTGAGCACAGCACCCGTCATGCCCGACACCTCCCGAGGACCGTCATGCACCTGAGCCGTACCCCCGCCGAAGCGGCGGCCATCGCCTCCGTCGACAGCCCGTCCGCCGACGACGGAGAGCCTTCCGAACCCGTCCATAGCGGCCAGGCAGCGCCCGTGTACGTGCCCGTGCGGCGCTGCCCCGGCGGCTACGCCCTGCGCGTCTTCCGCACCCCCCTGGGCACCCGCACCGCCGTCGCTTTCACCTCCGAGCGGCGGCTTTTCGCCATTCTCGGCCCGGGCCACCCCGTGGTCCGCCTCGCGCTGCCGGCCGTACGGGCCCTGGCGGCGCCCCTCGGCGTCGAGCTCGTCTCCGTCGACCCCCAGCTGACGGCCCCCGCGGCACGGCCCAGCGCCCCGGACGGTTCCCGGCTCCCCGCGCTGCCCGGCTGACCGGCGCTTTGCCCTCTCTCTTCCCCCGGCCCCACCCGCACCTCGAAGGAGGCCCCGTGTCCCTTCCGCTCGCCCCCGTCTCCCTGCCGCCGCTGCCGGACGAGCCCGCGCCCGCGCCCGTCTGGCCCGCCTCCACCCGGCCCCTGCCCGACGGCGGCCTGGCCGTCGGCGGCGTCCCCCTGGCCGAGCTCGCCGACCGCTTCGGCACCCCCGCCTACGTCATCGACGAGGACGAGGTGCGCCTGCGGGCCCGCGCCTGGCGCACCGCTCTCCCCCACGCCGACGTCGCCTACGCGGGCAAGGCGTTCCTCACCCGCGCGATGATCCGCTGGATCGAGGAGGAGGGCCTGTCCCTGGACGTCTGCTCCGCCGGTGAGCTGGGGCTCGCCGCCCTCGCGGGCTTCCCCGCCGAGCGGATCGTCCTGCACGGCAACGCCAAGAGCCCCGACGACCTGCGGACCGCGCTGCGCCTGGGGGTGGGCCGCATCGTCATCGACAGCACGGGCGAGATCGCCCGGCTCGCGGCACTGGTCCCGCCGGGCGCCCGGCAGCGGGTGCTGCTGCGAGTCGTCCCGGGCGTGGCGGCCGGCGCGCACGCGGCCGTACGGACCGGGGTGGAGGGCCAGAAGTTCGGGCTGCCGGTCGCCGGCGGCGAGGCCGAGGACGCGGTGGCCCGGATCCTGGGCCAGCCGCGGCTCGAACTCGTCGGCCTGCATTGTCACCTCGGGTCGCAGATCTCCGGCCTGGAGCCGTACGTGACCGCCGTGCAGCGGATCGTCCCGCTCCTCGCGCGGCTCCGCGACCGGCACGGCGTCACCTTCCCGGAGCTCGACCTCGGCGGCGGCTTCGCCATCCCCTACCGCGCCGGCGACCCCGGCTTCGACCCCCGCGCCTACGCCGACCGGGTCGGCGGCGAACTCGCGCTGCGCTGCGCCCGGCTCGACCTGCCGGTGCCCCGGCTCACCGTGGAGCCGGGGCGCTGGATCGCGGGCCCCTCCGGCGTGGCCCTCTACCGGGTCCTCGCGGTCAAGCGCACCGGCGAGCGGACCTTCGTCGCGGTGGACGGCGGGATGAGCGACAACCCGCGCCCGGCTCTGTACGGGGTCCGCTACACCGTCCGGCTCGTGGGCCGCGCCCCGGCCGGGACGCCGCGCCCGATGACGGTGGTGGGGCGGCACTGCGAGGCCGGGGACGTCCTCGCCGAGGACGTGGAGCTGCCGGGCGACGTCCGGCCGGGTGACGTACTGGCCGTGCCGGCGTCGGGCGCCTACCACCTGTCGATGGCCTCCTCCTACAACCTCGTCGGCCGACCGCCCGTGGTGGCGGTCTCCGGCGGGCGGACCCGGCTGCTGGTGCGCCGCGAGACGCTGGAGGACTTGCGCAGCCGCGACGTGGGGGAATGACCCCCGGCCCGGTGCCGGGCGGGCCGGCCGGGGCCGGTACCGGGTACCCGGTACCGGTCAGACCAGTCAGACCGGTCAGGCGACCTCGCCGTAGCGCACTTCGTGGCGGGCGTCCGGGGCCGCCATCGCCAGGACCCCGGCCGCCTCGTCCTCGACGGCGGCCCGGCCGGCCTCCGGGATCCGCCCGAACGGCTCGACGACCACCGTGGCCCTCTCCTCGCCTCCGGCCCGCTCCCGGTCCAGGCGCCACAGGCCACCGACAGTGCCGTCGAGGAGGAACGACCGGTAGGCCCGGTTGGTGCGCCAGAGGCGGCGGAGGTGGGCGGGGTCGATGATGCGCGAGCGGTCGGCATGGGAGAGGAGGAGGTTGTCGAACTCGGGCAGGAACCGTACCGGCGCCGGCGTGTCCTTGTCCGGCAGCGGCCCGTCCGGGACGTCGAAGAGTTCCGCGCCACCGGCGTCCCGGAAGGTCCGCAGCCCGGGCCGCAGCCGGTCGACGACCTCGCGGAGCCGGGTCAGCCCGCACCAGGTCTGCAGGTCCTTGACCGAGGCGGGACCGAAGGCCGCGAGGTAGCGGAGCACCATGTCGCCGAGGTCGGGCGCCGGGTCGAGGCCGCCGCCCAGCCAGGTCTCGACGGTGGTGTGCGCGGCCGGGCCGCTGTGCCCCCACAGGGCGCGCGGGGTGACCTGCACCAGCGGGAGGAGCGTCCGGGCCGCCATCGCCAGGTCCTGCGGCACGGCCCCGGGCCACTCCCCGGCCAGCTCCCTCCCCAGCTCGTGGAAGGTGTACGGGCGCACGGCCACCAGCTCCCGGGCGCGGGCCGCCAGCCGGTCCAGGTCCACCTCGCCCAGGCGCTTGCCGTGGTTGCTCCGGAAGCCGCGGTCCTGCACCGGCTGGAGCAACGGCCGCAGGGTGCGGCAGTCACGGGCGCTGACCAGGTGGATCGTGGAGCGCATCACCGCGATCCGCACCGCCTCGCGCGAGGCGAGGAGCCGCGCCAGGTCCTCGGGCCGGAAGCCGTCGAGGCGGGCGGCGAGCGCGTAGTAGGGGTCCAGGGGCGACTGGGCCTGGAGCCCCACGAGGTGCTCCACGGCGTCGAGCGCCGGGAGGGTGGCACGCCGAAGCAGCAGCTGCCGCTCCAGCAGAGCGCGGCCGAGGGCGCGGGGGCTCAGTACGGGCGCTCCGATGGTCGTCATGGCTCCACGCTAGAGGCGATACGTCCGCACCACAGGTCACACCTGTCCCGATGGTTTCTTTTGGCCCGTATATCCTGTCTGCGGACCAGCGACGAGAGAGGGGAGCACCGTGCCCGAGAACCCTCCGCGCCGCCCGCGGCCCGCTCCGAAGAAGAAGCCTTCCTGGCTGCGGCCCACCGCGGCCCGCACGGACGGCCCGCACGCCGCCGGCGCCGCGCCCCGGCCGGCCGACCCGGCCGCCGGTGAGGCGAGCGTCGTGGAGGCCGCCGTCTACCGCGACGGCCACCGCGTCAGCACCCCCGGCTCGCTGTCGGAGACCTACCGGCAGCTGCGCGAGCAGCCCGAAGGCATGGCCTGGATCGGCCTGCAGCGCCCGAGCGAGAGCGAACTGCTCTCGCTCGCCGAGGAGTTCGACCTCCACCAGCTCGCCGTCGAGGACGCCCTCGAAGCCCATCAGCGCCCCAAGCTGGAGCGCTACGGTGACACCCTCTTCGTCGTCCTGCGCGCCGCCCGCTACCTCGACGCGCCGGAAGAGGTCGACTTCGGCGAGCTCCACATCTTCGTCGGCCCCGACTTCGTGATCACCGTCCGGCACGGGGCGGCCCCCGACCTCTCCGCGGTCCGCTGCCGCATGGAGGCCACCCCCGAACTGCTGGCCCTGGGCCCGGAAGCGGTCCTCTACGCCATCCTCGACGCGGTCGTCGACGGCTACGCCCCGGTGGTGGCCGGCGTCCAGAACGACATCGACGAGATCGAGACCGAGGTCTTCGGCGGCGACCCGGCGGTCTCCCGCCGCATCTACGAACTCGCCCGCGAAATGGTGGAGTTCCAGCGCGCGACAAGCCCCCTGGTGAGCATGCTGCACGGCCTGATGGCGGGCTTCGCCAAGTACGGCACGGACGACGAGCTCCAGCGCTACCTCCGCGACGTGGCGGACCACGTGACGCACACCAGCGAACGCGTCGACGGCTTCCGCTCGGCGCTCACGGACATCCTCCAGGTCAACGCGACCCTCGTCACCCAGCAGCAGAACGCGGAGATGCGCGCCTTGGCCGAGGCGGGCTTCGAGCAGAACGAGGAGATCAAGAAGATCTCGTCGTGGGCGGCCATCCTGTTCGCGCCGACGCTGGTGGGAACGATTTACGGCATGAACTTCGACAACATGCCGGAGTTGCACTGGGTGGGCGGGTATCCCTTCGCGATCGTCCTCATGGCGGTTGTCTGCACCAGTTTGTACTTCATCTTCAAGCGGCGTGACTGGCTGTAGCAGCCAAGGCGAGCTCCTTGATCGACTTCGCACAAGCGAATGATGCCGAGGGCGACTCCCGACCCCCTGGGAAGAATCTGGGGAGAATGCGCACCGTCGGGGAGTGAAGCATGATCCGCGCCACCAGCCGTTCCACGCGCCTCGTTCAACCCAGTTCCGCCATTTTCCCTCCGCAGGACATTGCTCAGAGTGTTGACTGGGCAGCCAAGAGGAGACTCACACCAGGAGGGCCGGTTGGAACCAAGGAGTGCCGCGGCAACAGGGAAGGACTTCCCCTACACCGCCCGTACAACGTGCTACATCGAGGTCCACAAAGACGGCACGGTGACGCACGGGAACGACCGCGCCGCCTACGAACGGGCCGTGGCCGGCACGTCCCGTCTCTTCGCGGTCTGGCCCGGAGAGTGGTCGAGCCACTTGTTCGCAATCGACGACCTGGACGAGTACGCGAAGGCGCACGGGATCAAGCACGACGAGGAGCGCACCGGCCTCAAGGAGCACGTCCACGACGTGCGATGGGAGCCAGACTCCTACGCGAACGACAGCCCTCGAAGCCCCTACATCAGCGTCGACGTCACGCTGGACTGCGGCTGCGAGATTCACGACCGGCGCACTTTCGCCGCCCAGATGAAGGAACAGCAAGGGTGGGACGTGGCCACCAGCGGCGGCTGGGGCAGCAGCGGTCAGCCAGGGGGAAGGAAGAAGTACTCACTGCGTGTTCGCCGCAAGAGCCTCGCTGACTGACTCATGCGACCCCGCCGGCCACGGCCCCGAGCAGCTCCTCCAGCACGCCGCACGCCTGCGCACCCTGGACGACGCCCGCTCCACCGCCAGGATCCTCACCTGGCGCATCCAACGCCTCACTGCCGGACGAGACACCTGTCCGGCACCGGTGATCCCAGCGCTGATGGCCTCGTGGAAGCGATGCCATCAGCGAGGAATGTGGCGGCAGGGTCTGACGTTCCTTACGCAACGACGCCGCGCCGGCCTGGGTGACTCTGAGCTCTACCCTGCCGAGTTCGCCTCAGCCCTGGCATAGGTACCGTTCTGATGGAGACGCCTGAACGGACGGAGGCACCATGCCCTGCCGAACGACTGAGCCAAGCCGACCCATCAGCAGGCCGGGGGTGCGCTGATGCTGGAGCAAGCCGAGGAGATCGGTCGCCGAGCCCGTCGTGCCCGCCTTCGCCTGGGCATGCCGCAGGCCGACCTTGCCGCCGCTCTGGGCAAGTCACAGGGTTGGGTCTCGAAGATGGAGCGCGGCCTGATCGAACTGGACAGGGTCGGCGTCCTGAACCTGCTGGCGGCCGAGTTGCACGTCCACCCCAACGATCTGGTCGGCCGCCCGTACACCAGCTCCCCCGACGAGAACCAGTGGCAAATTGCCGCGTCCTCGATCCTGCGGGAACTGCGTCGCTACGACCTCGCCCCCGTGTTCGACGGCATCCCGCGTTCGGCGGGGAAGCTGTGGCGGGAGATGACACGTCTGCACCGGCTGCGAGACGCCGCCGCGAACGTCGCCATCCTGCGCATCCTGCCAGACCTGCTCCGCGAATCACGTGCCCTCGCCGAGGCGACCACCGGCCACGAGCGGGAGGAGGCTTACGCAATCTACGCAGTGTGCTGCAAGTTCGCGCACACCGCCGCCCACGCCCTGGGCCACCCCGAGCTGATCGCCATGGCCTGCGAGCGGGCCGCTTGGTCCGCACGGCTGTCCGGCGACCCGGTCATGCCCGCGATCGCCGACTGGATGCGGGTCTGGGACATGTGGGCGAGCGCGGACTGGGAAGACGCCATCGTCCTGTCCGACAAGGCCATCAGCACTCTTCAGCAGGACTACGAGCATGGCGAGCCGTTGGCCCTGCGGGCCTGGGGCACGCTCCAGCTCCGTGCTGCGGTCTCCGCAGCACGAGGCGGCCGGGCAGCGGAGGCGGAAGACCGCATCAGTCTCGCCAGGGCGGCGGCCGATCGCATGGGCGAGTACACCGGGCCTCCGGTGTACGACAGGCACTCGCTGACGTTCTCTCCCGGCAACGTTCAGATCCACGCCATCAGCGTGGCTCTGGAGATGGGGCAGCAGCGGAAGGCCCTGACGATAAACCACCGCACCAGCCCGGAGCTGGTCGCTTCCATGCCCAACTCGCGTCAGGGACACCACCACATGGACCTGGCGCGAGCCTGGCTATGGGATGGGCACCGCGACAAGGCACTGGGCGAACTGGAGAGGGCGGAGCGAATCGCACCCCAGCTAATCCGTAACCACCCCATCGCCCGCTCCACCCTTCGCAGCATCGTCTACGCCGAACGAGCGGTGACACGAGAGAAGTTGCGGCACATGTCTGACCGCTTCCACCTGGACGGATGAGGGTTGTATTCCTCGGGCTCATATTCGCCCCCTGACGCGTCCCTAGCGTCAGGGGCATGAGCGGACGACCGACTCCCCATCTGCCTTCGCCGGAGGCCGAGTTAGGCACAACAGCCCAGTTCTTTCCCCAGCTCGGCGACCTCGCCGCCGACACCGCCCGGAACGGCCGAGTCGGCGTCGTCGTCGCCCTCCCCGGCGAAGGCGCCGCGACGTACCACCTGCGCCCACCGGGCGGCGGCCCTGAATGGTCCGCGTCGGCCGACGCCAGCACGTTGGAGCCGGTGCCCGCCAGGCCCACGCACGCGACCCTGCTCGTCACCGACCCGGTCTACGACCCGCGTGCCAAGCAGGTGTCGGTGGCCATCCTCGTGCACCACGAGGATGGCGACCGCAGCGAGGCCGCGCTGATCCTCACGCCGGCCGACCTGGAGCACCTGCACATCCAGACCGGACGCATGCTCGGCGACAGCGAGCGCTACCCCGGCGATGCGCCCTGATTACCCAGGGACGACACCGCGCGCCGGAACACGGTCCGAGCAACCCGGTCCACCGCGAATCCGGCGGCACCGCCCTGGCCGTCCTGGCCCTGCTCGGCCTCGCCGGCCCCGCCTGGGTCCTGCGCGGCCAGGCTGCCGACCTTCTATCCGCCGAGCGGTCGGCGGCCGTCTCCATGCCGGACGCCACCGAGCTAGCCCCCTAAACCGCTCCGGCCCCGGCCTGGGAACTGCCCTCGGGCGCCGGAGCACCGAACACCGCCCCAGAAAAGGTGCGGTGAGGGGCGGCCCGAGCTACGGCGGGCTGCCCCGCAGCACAACCTGTTCCGCCCGGCGGAAGCCAGCGGCTCGGCTCCGCCGGGCGGAACGGTGATCGACCTGCACATGCCGTACGGCATCCGATCGGCCGCCCAGCGCTGTGGGCGGACCATCACCAGGGAGGGGACCCCATGGAGATCCCGTACATCGTCGTCGACCAGCTCACCCCGTCGCAGCAGCAGGTGTGGAACACCTACTTTGGTGACGCCGACCGCCCCCGCTACATCGAGGAGGGTATCTGGCGCCGCACCCAGGAGGAGGCCACCGCCGACCAGTCGTGCTGGAGCGGGGGCGACGACGCCCGTCGCCGCCTCATTCACTACCGCTACCGGTACGGCCTGGTACCGACCACGGCCGCCCCGGCGATCGGCCTGACCGACCTGTATCTGTACCACTCCGTGACCGCACCCGCCGGCGAGATCACCGCCCACGAGGACGCGCTAAGGGCCGCCCTCGCGGTCGGTGGTTGGAAGCGCGCCCCCGGCGGAACGCTGTGGATACGCCGCGACCTCAAGTGCAAGCTCACGCAGTTCACGCTGCACCCCCAGGACGCCGTGGCCCGCCGCAAGCTCCCACAGAACTACCGCAGCCTCGACGTCCAGATCACTTCCGCCCAGTACGCCCCGCCACCAGCCGTGCGGCAACGGCCCTGGGAGGTGCTGGCCACCGGCATCCGGGTCAAGGACCAGCGCGGCACACCCACCGTCGTCCCGGACCTGTCCGTTCTCGCCGATCATCTGCCCTTCCAGGTCGAGATCGGTTGCGGCACCTCCGTGGAGGCCAACATCCCGCCCCTGCACCGCCTCCACGAGATCTACCGCGTCACCGACCGCCAGGGCGACGGCCCGCACGAACACCGCTTCACCCTCTCCCCCACTTCCGACCCGCTTCTGCACGAAGTGCTCACCGAGCCGGAGGAGAAGACAGACGAGTTCACCGAGATGTTCAGGGCGTGCTTCCTGGCCGAGCCAACGCCCGCCATGCACGCACTGAAGGATCTTCACGACGCCGGACACCTGGTCGGACCCGTGATCACCAACAACTTCGACGTGCTGGCAGCCCGCGCCGGCTTGGAGGAGTGCTTCATGCGCCGCTACGACCAGGCCGTACCGGACGTCGAGTGGGTGGCCGGTGCGAAGGCCTTGCTTGTCGTCGGTCTGCACGCTGACCGACGCAAGGTCCAGGCCCGCGCCCGCGAGCGCGGCTTCAAGGTCGTCTACCTCGACCCCGAGGGCTTCTGGCACGACGGCCAGTTCAAACCCTACCCGCTGGAAGGCCCCCAGGACGAAGACCTGGTCTGCCGGAAGCCAGCCGCAGAGGGCTTGCCGGAACTCGTCAACGTCCTCGCCAAGGCCACCAACTGACCTACCTGCACGATCAGTACCGGGCCGGACAGCGGCGCTAGCGTGTCGCCCCTGACCGGCCCGGACCACCGGGCAGGCGAGACAGGGAAGGAGCGCCGGCACCATGCGCGTATCCGCCATCGGCTGCGGCCACCTGGGCATCCCGCACGCCGCGGCCATGGCCGAGATCGGCCACGAGGTCATCGGCGTGGACCTCGACCAGCCGAAGATCGACCGGCTCAACGCCGGCGAATGCCCCATCTACGAAGAGGGCCTGCCAGAGCTGCTGGCCACCCACACCGCCACTGGCCGCCTGCGCTTCACCACCAACCTGGCCGAGGCCGCAGACTTCGCCGACATCCACTTCCTCGCCGTCGGCACACCGATCGACGCCGACGGCCGCAGCTACGACACCGGCCAGGTCTTCGGCGCGGCCCGAGCACTCGCCCCGCATCTGACCCGCCCCTGCGTGATCATCGGCAAATCCACGGTCACCGTCGGCACCACCCGCGACCTGACCACCCTCCTCGCCCGCCTCGCCCCCGCGGGCACCGACGTCGAGGTCGTCTGGAACCCGGAGTTCCTCCGCGAAGGACACGCCATCGAGGACACCCTCCGCCCCGACCGCATCGTCGCAGGCGTGCCCTCCCCGCACGCCGAGGACGTCGTCCGTCAGGTTTACGCCCCGCTGCTGCACAACCAGATCCCTCTGTTCGTCACCGACCCCGCCACCGCCGAACTGATCAAGGGCGCCGCCAACGCCTACCTCGGCATGAAGATCTCCTTCATCAACGGCGTCGCCGACATGTGCGCCGCCGCCGGCGCCGACGTCCATCAGCTCACGGAGGCCATCGGCCTAGACCCACGCATCGGCCGCGGCGGCCTGAACGCCGGACCCGGCTACGGCGGAGGCTGCCTGCCCAAGGACGTACGCGCGTTCACCGCCTCCGCGCAGAGCCTCGGCGCCCTCGACGCGGCAGCCCTGCTGCGAGCCGCCGAGCAGGTCAACGAATCCCGCGCCACCGCCGCCCTCGCCCTCATCGAACAGACCCTCGGCCGACCAGTAGCAGGGGCACGCGTCACCGTGTGGGGCGCCTCCTTCAAGGCCGGCACCGACGACGTGCGCGAGTCCCCCGCCCTCGCCGTCGCCGCCCTCATGCACCAGCGCGGCGCGACCGTCACGGTCCACAACCCCCACGCCGTGCCCACCGCGCTCGTACGCCACCCCGAGCTCGACTACGCGGAAGACCTGGAGGAGTCGGTCAAGGGCACAGAGCTGATCGTCCTGGCCACCGAGTGGCCCCAGTTCCGCGACGCCAACCCCAAGGCCCTATCCACCCTGGTCGAGCAACCGGTCCTCGTAGACCTCCGCAACCTCCTGAACGCCGACACCTGGCGCACAGCTGGCTGGACCGTGCGCCAGCTCGGCCGACCCGCACAGCCATAGGACCCAAGCCCCACCCCGGGGCCGGGACACACGGATGGGAGATCCGTCATGGACGACCTGTGGGACAACATCATCAAGCTCTCCGCCGCCTGCCGCAAGGCCGGTGAACACCTCCCGAACGAGGAACTCAAAGCCCTCCAGGTGGGCAAGGTCGCCGAGGAGGCCGGCGAGGCCATGCACGCCCTCCACGGGCTGAAGGGCCTGACCACCTGCGACGACACCCACAGCTGGTCCGAGGTCCAGAACGACCTCGTCGGCGCCGTCATCGCCGCCCTGCTGGCCATGCACTACATCGACCCCGAAGGTGTCCGCGAAACCTTCGAGGAGATCTTCCACCGCCGTACCCGCAGGGGCCGCGAAACCACCGCTGCCGCCTGACCGCTCTCTCCACCCCCACGCCGGCGGTCGCGTGCCCTCGGAACGCGACCGCCGGCCCGTGTCGTAGACGCTCCACCCTCACCTGCGGGGTGGACGATGGCGGGATGACCGACACCGAGCTCGAAGCGGAAGCGATCAAGTCCGGTACTGGGGTATCCGCACTGATCACGAACAGCCAGGGCGACTACCTGCTCCACCTCCGCGACGACATCGAAGGCATCTGCTGGCCCGGCTACTGGACACCCGTCGGCGGACGTCCCGAACCGGGCGAATCGCCGGCCGACACCGTCGCACGCGAGGTGGCGGAGGAGACCGGACTCATCATCCCGCTCGAAGAGTTCACCACCGTCCAGCAGAGGAACGCCGAACACCTCGGCAAGGGCCCGATCGCCGTCTACACCGGCCACTGGGACGGAGACGCCCACGCCCTCCCCCTCACCGAGGGCATCATGCTCCACTGGTTCCCGGTCTCGGTGCTCCCACGACTCCGCGTACCCCCGTGGTGCCGAGAGGCGATCGCCCTCCACCAGAATGCGCGGACGAGCCTCCCCGTTTCGTCGGAGGACACCAGCCCCTGACCACCAGCCGTTGCGACCCTTGCAACCTGACCATCGGGGCAGGCTGCGCGTGCTCTCCGGAGCCGCCTCAGCGTAAGACGGCCACCCATCCCGAACTGGGGAAACTGGAACCCGAACGCCATCCTCGTATCGCCGACGCAGTACGCGCACATCCCCGGCTGCGCGCACCTGTCCGAGAACGAGATCAAGGCCCCGAGATGGGGTTGTACCACCGTCGCCGCAGGCACGTGGGCACGGATCTCCGCAAGCCTGGCGGCCGAAAGCGACCTCTCGGCCGCCACCGAATCCCACCTTGATCCGACCTTACGCCCCTCGCGGGCCGAAGGGAGGGCGTTGCGAGGTGCCCTGCCCGTCCGCCGATCGTTTGGGCACGATGCTTGCCAGGTCTGGCTGGGCGTACCGCTCAGAGGTACGTCGCGACACAGACAACTACTTCTGCCATACCTTCAGGGACTCTTTCCAGAGAACGAACCACCAGTGCCACGCGCGCCGCTAATGTGCGGCCATGAGAGAACTCGCACAGCCTCGTGCCTGGGGCGAACGGTCACCAGGTATGCCGGTCTTGCCCGGCTCACGGGCCACATGGATCGGTACGCTGCGAGCGCTGATCGAGGAGCTTTCCGCCCATCAGGACCGGGACCTCAGCGATCAGGAATCGCTGCCGCAGGCTGGTGGACTCAACCGGCATCAGCTGCAGCGCCTTGTCCGAGCCGGACTGCTCTTGCGAGAGGGCCGGACGTTCCTGCCTAGCGCCGCCGCACTCGCTTGGTGCCAAGGCGGCGACGCGGCCTTGCTGGTGGAGATCTTCCACCACAACGTGAGGTTCGTCGGCGAGGTCATGGACGCGCTCACCGCTGGACCTCGGACACACGAGCAACTCTTGGATCTGGCACGCGAATCCTTCGACCTGTCGTGGGAGACCTCGGCGCCGGTGCGCGACCGGACGACGTGGCTCACAGTCACGGGCATGGTCGATCTCTTCGACGGTCGTGTCCACCTTACGGACGCCGGCCGCGACGTCATGGCGCGCATCGTGGTGGGGAGGCCCGAACCCGACGACACCGACACGACCGCGCAGCTGACGCCCGCTGTGGGTGCCGTCGCGCAGCTTATCGAGCAGCTCGACGAAGCGGGACTCAGGGCCAGGGCGGACGGCGCCAATCTGTACGTTCCCGGCACCTCCGCGAACGGCGGCACGATGGATGCACTTCAGGTGCTTGTCGAGGCCGCCATGCCGTCGATCACGGAAGCGGACTTCAGGCAATTCGTGAAGGACACCTTCCCCAAGGCCCAAACCATAGCCACGGCACGCACCGCCAAGGACACTCTCAAGGCTCTGGGGCTCATTCAGCAGACGTCATCCAAGACCTGGAGCGCCACTCCGGCCGCTATTGCCTGGGTCGAGTCAGGCGAACCCTTGGACCTCGCACGCACCGTCCATGCCTCGATCGCTTTCTTTGGTGAGATGTTGGGCGTACTCGACGAAGCCGCCCGTTGCACGTCCGGCACGCTCGTGGAGCACAGCACGCGGTATCTTCCCAATCGCGGCAAGCCGCTGATCCGGAGCGCCGTCAATACGCGCCTCAACCTGCTGGAGGTCTGCGGACTGGTCACGCGGCTCTCCCAGACCGCCTACCGTACGACTGCTCTCGGCCGGGCGTTCAAGCGCTCTGTGCCCTGTCTCACCTCCGACAATGGCCCGTCCCGCGCTGCCCCTGCCGCCGACGGCGCCGACGCAAGCCACCGAGATGAAGCTCTAGGCAGCACGCTGCCACCGAACTCGCTTGGGTCGGACATTGCAGCAGAGCTGGAAAGCTCCGCACTCGCCAGCGCAACCCCCAAGCGTCTGGAGAAGGCCGCCGTCGCCGCGCTGGCGTACCTGGGCATGCCTGGCGAACACGTAGGTGGTAATGAAGCAGTGGACGGTCGCGTGCGCTTCGGTATTGGTGCGGACTCGCGAGTCCTGGCCGTCGAGGCAAAGACCGCAGCCTCGGGGCGGGTTGTCAATCAGAGGTTGTTCCCTCTGGCAGGACACCGAGCGAAGATCGGGGCCGAGGTCACCCTTTTTATTGGCCCAGGCTTCGAGCCGAGCATGCTCAAGGAGGCCGACGAGGACCCGGCGATCGCCGTCATCGAGACCGGACTGCTGGCCGAGGTGGTCCGGCGCCAAGAAAGGACCCCGCTCACGCCGACCCAGCTGGCGCCCCTCATCGACCCGGCGCTGCGCGCGGCACAGCGTAGAGACGCAATCCGCGGGCACTGGCGGGATCAGGAGATCCGCGGCGAGCTCGAGTATGCCCTCGTCGACATCTTGAACATGGAAGCGGAGGACCCGCTAGAGGAGGGTGGTTGGCTCGATCTCACCTCGGTTCGACGTGAACTCCGAACCCGTGGGTACCGCATCGCGGAGGACGAAGTCGTAGAAACTCTCGACTTTCTTGCCTCAAGGCGGATCGGCGTTCTCGACCGCTCTGATCAGGGGTACCGATGCATCGCTGGTGTCCATACCGCCGGGCAGCGCATTCGCGCTCTCGGGCATCAGTGGACAGCAGCCGCAGAAATCCACCATCGAATGCGCACAGGAGACGACACTGGCCAGG
The DNA here is from genome assembly GCF_040646215.1 of Streptomyces sp. NPDC046215. Lineage (NCBI taxonomy): Bacteria > Bacillati > Actinomycetota > Actinomycetes > Kitasatosporales > Streptomycetaceae > Streptomyces > Streptomyces sp. NPDC046215. Next base: position 48,485 of record NZ_JBEYZW010000005.1, read on the forward strand.
GGTCAAAGGGCTGAGGCTCAGGCCCGCTTGAGGCTGGATCGACGATACTCCCGTCCGCAATACGCTACCAAGAACACCTGACGAGCGCCGCAGAAGCGCGCTGGCGATGTCAAGCCGTGTCCCGTTCCAGGGGACGATACGACCAAGGGGGCGTAGGCGAGCCGTCCGGGTCAAGTCCGTACGGCCACCTCATCTTGGCCTCGTCGTCGGGAAGCTCGCCGGTATTGGCGGCTCGCTGGTAGAAGGTCTCAGCGTCCTCCTGGTCCCCGGCCTCGTCTCGCACCCGTGCTAGGTGGATCAGGGTGTCGGGGTCGCCGGTGTCGGCGGCCCGCTGGTAGAAGGTCTCAGCGCCCTTCTGGTCCCCGGCCCACTCCCGCAGCTCTGCCAGGCGAACCATGGCGCCAGCGTGGCTTGCGTCTGCGGCTCGCTCGTAGACTACTTTGGCACCCTCCCAGTCCCCGGCCTGTTCCCGTATTCGCGCCAAAACTGTCAGGGCCGTGGGATTGGTAGCAGCCTGCTGGTAGAGGGTCTCGGCACCCTCGAGGTCTCCGGCTTTCTCCTTCAGCTCGGCCAGGTGGACCACGGTGTAGGTGTCGCCGGTGTCGGCGACCTGCTGGTAGAGGGCTTCGGCGCCGTCGATGTCGCCAGCTTTCTCCTTCAGCTGGGCCAAGTATTTCAGGGCATAGGTGTCGCCAGCGGCGGCGGCCCGCTGGAAGAGGGCTTTGACCCCCTCCCAGTCCCCGGCCTCTTCTTCCTTCAGCTGGGCCAGGCAGATCAGGGCATGCGTATCGCCAGCGTCGGCGGCCCGCAGGTAGAGGGCTTCGGCACCGTCGAGGTCTCCGGCTTCTTCCTTCAGCTCGGCCAGGTTGATCAGGGAGTCGGTGTCGTCGGCATCGACGATCTGTTGGTAAAGGGCTTCGGCACCTTCCTGGTCCCCGGCTTCCTCCGACATGTCTGCCAAACGGGCAATGGCGTAGGTGTCGCCGGTGGCGGCGGCCCGCTGGTAGAGGGCTTTGACCCCCTCCCAGTCCCCGGCCTCTTCCTTCAGCTCCACTAGGTCGACAAGGGCGTCAGTACGGCCAGCGTCTGCGGCTCGCTGGTAGAGGGCTTCGGCGCCCTCACGGTCTCCGACTGCCTTCCGGCGCTCGGCCACGAGGAACAACGCATCTGCGTCGCCAGCGTCGGCGGCTCGCCGATAGAGGGCTTCGGCGCCTTCCATGTCCCCAGCTTCCTCCCATATCCGTGCCAGGCAGTTGAGGGAGTAGGGGTGGCCTGCGTCGGCGGCGCGGAGCCGGAGGTGGTGTGCCCACTGCAGGCGGTGCCTTCGTTCAGCGGCGAGTGCAAGGTTGCCGAGGTCGTCGGGGTGGGTGAGGTGGGCGTAGGCGGCGGCCCAGAACGATGCAGGTGGGCACAATCCCAACCGGGCGGTGCGGCCGTGCTGTTCGAGGTAGTCGGCGAGCCGGAACGCTGGTCCTGTCACGGAGGAAGGTGCTGGCGTCGATGTCGGGCTGCCGGGTGGGCGGCGCCTGGGCCGGGCTCCGGTGCGGCGCAGGGGCGCCTGCTTACCGTGGACGGGGCGGGCGAGGTCGGCGAAAGCCGCCTCTGCCCAGTCGTCGGTGAGTTCGTCGTAGTCCTGGTCGCTGAGATAGTCGATCGCGGCGTCTGTGAGGAAGGTTTGTGGGAGGTGGAGGCCCACGCCAAGACGGCGTGCGTCCATAGCCGCATGCAGTACGGCCTTGGCCGTCGGTGCGCCGTGCTCGTAGCGGCGTAGCAGTTCGGGGGCGCCGGCGAGGTCCTGGGTGACCCGTCCGTGGTCATGGGCGCGGGTGAGAGCGTCGGCGAGCAGTTGGTCGCCGTCCTGCGCCAGGACAGCTGCGGTCCGCAGTGCGTCCTGGTCGAAGGTGTCGGGGATGGTGAGAGTGCGTCCGGCGAGTATCTCCCGGACCCGGCTGTGCGGATCCGGGGAGCCAGCGTGGGGCAGGACTGTGTACTGGTCGGCGTACTCGGGCCAGAGGGTGCCCAGAACGAGGACCGGTCGGCGCTTGGGGTGAGTGAGGAGGGTATGGATGGCGGCCGCGATCCGCTCGCCGAGCTGGGGGTTGCCGAGGTAGTGCTGGGCTTCGTTGAGCCAGACGACTGTGCGAGATGCGACGCGTTCGAGGTCGTCGAGGGCGGCTTCGGCTCGGGTCGGGTCGAACGGGTGCCACAGCCGCCACCCGCGGGTGGCGAGCGGCTGAATGGCCTCCCAGCAGGCTCTTGTCTTGCCCGTGGAGGACGTTCCGACCAGGACCAGCATCCGGCTGTTGCCCTGTGCGGCCTCCAGTGCCGCATCGGTGAGGATCCGGTCATGGCCACGCGGGACGTAGCCGGACAGCGCCCGCTGGGGCACGGCCCCAGAGCCGACCCCGGCGGGGTGGACCTCCAAGTCGTGAGGATCCCACTCCGTGATCGGCTTGCCCGGGCCGTCGTCCCCTCCAAGGGCAGGGTCGGTATCTCCGGCGGCGACGTGCCGCAAATCCAGCAGTTGCTGGTCTGGCAGGCGTAGCACGCGGGCCAGCGCGACAACCGTCTCGGCCGATGGAGCGGGCTTGCCTGCCTGGAACGCCTCCTGCACGGTGGTGCGACCCAGTTCTGCTCGGGTGGCGAGCTGAGTCTTGTTCAGCCCGGCACGAGCCAGGCCGTCGGCGAGCCTCTTGCGCAGCTCGATGAGCGCCGTCAGCTCGCTAGGTTCGTCGTGCATTCGTCCCGCCCCGGCTCGATGTGTTCGCCGGTGTTCATCATTGTCCAGCCGGACCCCGGCGGACATCGTTTCCGCGACCTTCGTCACGTCAACGCCTCACTTTTGCAAGGAGCCTGCCGTGACCCGTCTCGTCGTTGTCCTCCTCGTCGCTGCGCTGGTCGTCATGTTCGCCCTTCTGGCTACCGCCGCTGCGGGCCTGCTCGCCCGGCTGGATGGCGCCACTTATCCCGCTGCCCTCATGCGGGCCGCCACCACGTTCGCTGCCGCGCTCACCCTTGCGGCCGCCTTGACCGGTGCTCTCGCCCAAATCGTGTCCTGAGCCCTTCAACTCTGGCCGCCGGGGGCCTTCCAACCTGGGCGGTGCCGGCCAGGGGGTAGTACAGAATGCCGTCCTGATCGAGAAGATGCAGAAGCAGCTCAGGCCCGGGTCCTGAAGGCGAGAACAGCCGGGATGCGTGAGCGGACGGGCTGGCACAGGCTGGACTCGGTGTCACGCGGGTCAGAGTCGCAAGTCTCTGACCAGGGAAAACGGGATTTGGTGGCACGGCTTGACACCACCCGTCACGATCTTGCAGGCCCTCGTAATGCGCAGGTCTCAGCCCTCACGAGCGGCTCAGCTTCCCACGCGCACAGGTTGGAGAACGCGAGCGCCTCAAGGAGAGCCATCAGACCGGCCTTCTCCCCGAAGACGGATCAGCCCCGCTGGGGAGAATCTGGGGAGAACGGAGTCCCGTTGGGGAGCGGCTGGGGAGAATTGGCCGCACAAACCGGCATCCCGGTGAAAGAGCCGGAAACACCCATCGCTGCAGGTCAGAGCGGTTCGCCAAGCGATCTCCGCAGATCAGCGCCCCGAGCGTGACGACTTCAAGAAGATCTCGTCATGGGCGGCCATCCTGTTCGCGCCGACGCTGGTGGGAACGATTTACGGCATGAACTTCGACAACATGCCGGAGTTGCACTGGGTGGGCGGGTATCCCTTCGCGATCGTCCTCATGGCGGTTGTCTGCACCAGTTTGTACTTCATCTTCAAGCGGCGTGACTGGCTCTGAGTAATCATCCCCGGAGGCAGGATCCGCGCCCTCACCCGGCAGCTGCGGCACGCCCTGGGAGGCAGGTCCGGCCACTGGGGAGAATCTGGGGCGGATCTGGGGCGAAGCGAACGCGGCTCAGCACTCGTCGCCTCCCGGACGGGGAACGCTGAGCGCGCCGGCCGGCAGCACTGGAGCGGCCTGATCGGCGAGATCGAACAGGCCCGGGCCCTGTTCCACGGAGCCGAGACCTTCCAGGACCGAACCTCCGCCCGGTGCGGTGTTCCGGTCACGTGCTGATGGTGAGTCGTTTGACCTCGCGCAGGATGGGGGCGGTCTCGGCGGCCTGGATGCCGGGGAGCGAGCCGATGCGGTGGTCGAGGTAGCGGTAGAGGTCCTGGCTGTCGCGGAAGACTCCGCTTGCCACGACGTTGTGCGGGCCGGTGGTGGCGGCCGCGAAGGCGATTTCGGGGTGGGTGGCCAGGGCGCGGCCGACGGCCGAGACGTGGCCGGGGGCCACCTGGAGCCAGAGGTGGGTCATCAGGTCGTAGCCGAGGTGCCGGGGTGCGAAGTCGACGGAGAAGTCCAGTGCGCCCTGGGCCCGCAGTCGTTGGAGGCGGCGCTGGACGCTGGAGGGCGAACGGCCGGTGGTCGCGGCCAGCTCGGGCAGGCCGGCACGGCCGTCCTTGGCCAGCGCGGTGAGGAGGGCTCGGTCTGTGACATCCAGGGCCACGGGCTCGGGGTGCTCGTCGGATCGAGAGGCCGGTGCCGAAGAACCGCCTTCGCGGCCGTGAGCCGCACCGAACGGGGCCCCGTTGGCGTACCACGTGCTGGTGATGCCGGTGAAGAGGCGCAGCAGACAGTGGGCTCCGACGCCGACCAGGTGCGGGGTACGGGGCAGCTTGTCGAGGAGCAGCGCGTCGCGCTCGTGCGGCGTACGGGTGGTGAGGGCGCAGTACAGCTCGGTTCCCCCGGAGGCCAGTGAGATCCAGCTGGTGTCGGGCCGACGGGCCAGGGCTTGGGCGACGGAGGCTGCGGAATCGGGTGTGCAATGGATGCGCAGCAGCCAGCGGGTCATCCCCACCCGGGCCGGGACGGGCTGGCCGACGACGTGCAGGCCCAGCGTGCGCAGTCGGCCGTAGCGGCGGGCCACGGTGCGTTCCGAGGCGCCCAGCCGGCGCGCGATACGGCTCAGTGCCGCGCGTCCGTCGAGCTGGAGGGCTTGGAGCAGCCCCAGATCCAAAGCGTCGAAGGTGCCCGCGCCTGCCATGTGTGACCTCCCGTGAGTTCACCGCTGTGTCGTGCTCCCACGACAGGTCCCGACGATAGGGGCCTGACCGCGGCGGTGCGCCCCGGGTCTGTCGCGTTCTCCCGTCTCACCGCCGGAAACTGCCTGTTCCTACCGCTTCCTGGGGGATGGCTGGGTGGCGCGCGTTCCTCGAACGACCATGGCCGGGCTGCCTTCCCCTGGAGAGGGAAGGACGAAGGAGGAGAAGGGCATCGTGCACGCTTCCACCATTCCCACCATCCCCACCATCGACCTCTCGCTCTGGCGGAGCGGTGACGACCGGGACCGGGACCGTCTCGCCACACTCGTCGACCAGGCGCTGGGGCGGGCGGGGTTCCTGCTCGTCACTGGTCATGGTGTCCACCCGGACCTGCCCGCCGCGATCCGCACCGCGGCCCGCGCCTTCTTCCATCAGCCGCTCGAAGTGAAGCAGCCGTTCCTGGCGGAGGCGGTCGGCCGTTACGGCTGGAGCGGACCGGGAGCGGTGGCCACCGGCCGGGCCGAAGGTCTGATGACACCACCCGACCTGGTGGAAACCTGGTCAGCGGCCCCCGGCCCGTGGGACACCGCGGCCGGTCGCCACGAGCCCGGACTTCTGCCGAGGTCCTGGCCGTCGCAGCCCCTGGAACTGCGCCCTCTCGTCGCGCAGTACGTACATGCCATGCGAGTGCTGGCCGGCGAACTGCTGGAAATCCTGGCAGTAACCCTGCGTCAACCGCTCGATTTCTTCACTCGTCACACCACCCGCCCCGACTGGACCCTGACCCTCAACTGGTACCCCGCCATCAGTGCCGTTGGTGCCCCGCGGCCGGGCCAGTTCCGTGTCGGTCCGCACACCGACTTCGGGACCATCACCGTCCTCGACCGGCAACCGGGCAAGGGCGGTCTCCAGATCCACACGGAGGACGACGGCTGGCAGGACGCCCCTTACGATCCCGAGGCGCTCACCATCAACATCGGTGACCTGATGGCTCGCTGGACCGGCGACCGCTGGCGCTCCGGACGCCACCGTGTACTGGCCCCGCCCGCTGACGCCACGTCCGAGGAACTGCTGTCCCTGGTCTACTTCTACGACTGTGATCCGGACACGCTCGTCGCATCGCTCCCCGCCCCGATCGGCAGGGTGTCCCACCCTCCGGTCACCGCCCGCGCCTACGTTCGCTCCAAGGTCGCCGAGATCACCCTGGCGTGACGACACCCCGGCAGCGTTCGCAGTGTCTCGCCGGCGCCGAGACGGTGAGTGCCGCCACCCGCGGAGACGACGCCGGGAAGAGCGGACGAACGCTCAGGGAGGGGCCGCACTCTCGGTGCGGCCCCTCCCACGGCTGACGGGAGCCAGCTCTGCTGTCAGGCCGTCAGCACGCGCCCGGCATCTCCTCTGTGCGCGTGGGCCGGCTCAGCTACGGGTGGCGGCTACCAGCAGGCCCGTGACCGTGGCCATGAGCATCATCGCGGTGAGGGTACCGGCCAGCGGGGCGGACCAGGCAGGGCGGTGCAGCAGCAGGACCAGGACGCCGGCGCCGACCAGAAGAGTGACAACGACGAGCAGCAGGACCACGACGAGGGCGGTGAGCGTCATGCCTGCTTCGTCCCCCGAGCGGCGGCCGCGGCAGCGCGGACGGCGTGCTGTGTGCCCAGCCGCTTGAGTTTGCGGCGGACCCGCTCGCCGTATGCGGCGGGCAAGCCGGCTGCGAGCGCGGCCCGGCGCCAGGTGTCCCCGGTTTCCGCCCAGTCGTGGGCGACGGTCAGCTCATCGCGGAACAGCTCGCGCAGGACAGCGATCACCCGGCGGTCGGCGAACGCGGTGCGCAGAACGGTGTCTTCCGGGCTGCTGCCGTCGGTGAGCAGGTCGGCGAGTACCAGCCCGCTGCCGATCGGCTGGTCCAGCAGGCGCGTCCGCTGTCCGGCCGTCCTGTGGGTCCAGATCGGCTGCCGGCGCCGGTGCTCGGTCAGCGTTTCCTTCTTGAGGAGGCGCAGTACGGAGTCCTCGGCAGTCTCGGACTGGTCAAGGAGGGCGCCGGCCCAGTCTGACAGCAGAGCGGTGGAGACCGCTTCGCGCCATTGCGCTGTCTTGGCCGGGGGGATGTTCAGCCAAGTGCGGGCGAAGGCGTCGACCTCACGGTCGTGCCCTTCGATGGCGGCTTCCCGGGCGGCCATGGCCGCGTGCAGCCCCGATGGCGTCGGCGTCCGGGTCTTGGTGCGCGTCTGCAGTGCTACGGAGAACAGCTTGTCCCGGAAGCGGAAGGGAGGCACGAGTCCGGGTGCTTCGTCCGGGGTGTGGTGAACGTTGACCTCAACGCGGGGAGCGCTCAGCTGCTGCGACATGCGCTGGGCACTGTCGATGAAGAACGACGGGACCCACAGCTGCCGCAACCCGCCGTCGGCTTCCAGAGCCGTCCAGTAGGAGAAAGTCACCGGCAGCTTCGGGTCCAGCGGGAGACGCGCGGTGGCATGTGTGATCTTGACACGCTGCTCCGGTGCCGGACCGGAAGGGATGGAAGTCATGAAGCGGCCTCTCCTTGAGGGCAGTTGGGGCGTTCACTTCTAGGCTCGGCAGCGCCCCCGACCGACAATGAACCCCGGAGAATTTTATGTGACCTCCATCACATCCCTTCCTTGTGGCACGTCTGCCGCTCAGTCCTTGGCGAGAGTGTCGAACTGGGGGTCGGCGACCACCTCCAGGACCAGACCGTGCGCGGTCAGGTGGTCGGCGAGCGCGGTGAGTTCGGCGGCGTCGCGGCCGAGCCGAACAACCCGCCCCGCACGGTTCACGGCTCCCGGGCACCCCCAGAGATCTACTCCGGCCTCCTGAAGAGCGGTGATGCTCTGACCGTTTGAGCCCGCCACCGTTTGCGAGGTCGGAGGTGACCGCCACGGCGACGATGACGGATCAGCACCCCGACTGCCCCAACAGTGAAACTCGCGATGGCTGAGCCCGTCGGTCAGTTGACGCCTTCGACGATGCGGAAGTCGCGCTCGGCGGCACCGGAGAGGGCCACCAGCGCCTCCTGGTAGGTCTCACTCTCGTATGCCGCGACGGCCTGCTCAAAGCTGTCGAACTCGATCAGAACGACGCGGTGCGTGTTTCCGGCTTCGCGGGCGACGACTCGGCCGCCACTGGACAGGACCCGCCCGCCCCCGGCTTGGACGGCCGGACCGGCCAGCTTGTCGTAGGCAGCCAGCCTCTCGGGGTCGGAAATGACGCGGTAGACACTGACCCAGTAACCCTTGGCCATGGAGACCTCCTGCGTTCGGCCGGACATGTCCGGCTTCGAATTGACACGTCAGATTGCTCGATCCCGGCGACAGCAGCTCAGCACGGCTTCGCTCTTCGCGACATCGGCGCTCCCGTTGCTAACGCTTCTGTTTTCGAATCACTATGCTGCTTCGATAAGCGAAGCGCAAGGAGGAGAGGAGAGGGGAACATGGGAGGCGGAACACCGCGGCCCGGCGTACCGGTTCGGGGGTCCGCATCGGGACGCCCGGTCATGGCCGCACTCGATCTGCTGGGACGGCGCTGGACGCTGCTCATCCTGTGGGAGCTGAGTCAAGCCCCGGGCGGTTTCCGTGAGTTGCAGCGCCGGTGCGAGCGCATGTCCTCCAGTGTGCTCAGCACCCGGCTCGGCGAGCTGGCCGATGTCCAGCTGCTCACTCTGCGCGAGGACGGATATCACCTCACCCAGCTCGGTGAGGACCTTGTCGACGCCCTCCAACCGCTGTTCGCGTGGAGCCGGCGGTGGGCGGAGGATACGGACGCCGGTCCGGCACAAGGGCCCAGGCAGGGCGATGAGTAGATACGGTCTGCCCGTCACGATCGTCCGCGCGTGTCTGCGCGACGGCCACGGCGGCAGTCCCACCGCGGTGCTGGTCGAGGCGCCGTTGAGTGACGATGAGCGCCGCCGTGTGCCGGTTCTGATGGGAACGTCGCATGCCGTCTTCGTATCGGTGCACGACAGCCGACCAGGCGGTCCGGTCGTGTCCCTGCGCTTCTTCACCGCCGAGGGAGAACTGCCTGCGTGCGGACATGGGACGGTTGCCGCTCTGGCCTTCATGGCCGAGCGCGCCGGGGGCCGGGAGTGCCGAGCCACCATCCATGCGGCAGGGCGTGTCTTTCCTGGTTGGTCCGTACGGGAGAAGACGCATGCCAACGCCGCCTTCGACCCCGGCCCTGTAAACCTCCGCAGGCCCACAGCGATCGAGTGCGACCTTGTCCTGCCCGCACTCGGTGTCACCTCGGGCACACTCGCTCCCGGTATGCGCGTCGCCTCAGTGGGGAGGCCGCGGTTGCTGGTCCCCCTCACTACGCGGTCCGCTCTCACCACCCTCAGCCCGGACTTCGAACGGCTCCGTGCCGCCTGCGACCGTCTCGGTTTCCTGGGCTGCTACGCCTACTCGGTGCCGACGCCCACCGGCCGCGTCGCGGCCCGCATGTTCGCCCCGTCGATCGGCGTCGCGGAAGACATCGCCAACGCCAACAGCACCGCCTGCCTCGCTGCTCACCTGGCCGGCCAGGGCATCAGCGACATCGCAGTCGACATGGGTGACTCCCTCGGCAGTCCCTCCACGATCACCGCCACCGCCACCGCACAACCCGACGCGTCGGGGCCGCGGGTCCGCTTGGGCGGCGCCGCGGATGTCCTACGCAGCATCCGCATGCCATAGCCCGGCCCGAAGCTCATCAGTGTCAACTCCCAGCCCCTGGAAACGATGCCGAAGGGCCCCACCGCTTGCCGTGGGGCCCTTCGGGGTTTCTCCGGTTCAGGCGGTTGTCCGCCCGCCCGCTGCCGCGGTGGCGGGTTCCTCCGGTGCCGTCGGCAGGCCGGTGAGCCGGCTGACCGGGGACAGGACGAGCGCGATCAGTACGGCGGCGGAGCCGATGGCCGCCGCGGTCAGTGCGCCGTGGGCGCCGATCCGGCCGGACAGCAGGCCCGCCGAGAGGCCGCCGAGTGCGCCGCCGCCGAAGAGCAGGGTGCGGAAGACCGCCGTCATCCGGCCCATCATCGACTGCGGGGTACTGGCCTGGCGCAGGCTGACGATGATCACGCCGGCGACGCCGAGTCCGAGGTAGGTGGTGAAGAAGGAGAGCACGAACATCCCCACCATCACCGGCCGGGGGCCGGCGGCCACGGCGATCAGTGTCGGGCCGACGAGGAGGGCCGACTGGGCCACCAGGTAGACCGGGCCGAGCCGGAAGCGCCGGATGATCTTCCGGGAGATCGCCGCGCCGATCAGTCCGCCCACGGAGGCCGTGGCGAAAATGCCGCCGAGGGTCGTCGAGTCCAGGTGCAGGTCCCTCGTCCCGTACAGCAGGAACATGGTCCACACGGTGACCATGGAGAAGTTGCAGCAGAACCCGATGAGCGCGAGTGACCGCAGGACCGGATTCCCAAGGACCCAGCGCAGACCGTCCCGGAGCTCGGTCGGCACGTGCCGGCGTCCGGCCGGGGGGCGGGGCTCGGGGGTGCGGATGAGCAGCAGGGAGATCAGGGACACCAGGTAGGAGAAGGCGTCCACGATCAGCGCCACGGGTGCGGTCAGGGCGCCGATCAGGACACCGGCGAGTCCGGGCCCCGCCACATCGGCCGCCGAGGAGCTCATTCCCATCTTGGCGCCGGCTTCGACGTAGTGCCGGGGATCGCGCACCAGGGTGGGTACGTAGGACATCCAGCTCACGTCGAACAGCACCGAGGCGACGCCGACGGCGCAGGCGATCACCAGCAGCGAGGCCAGGCTGAGCGTGTCCGTCCAGTACAGGACGGGCACGAGGGCCAGCAGGACCGCCCGGACGAGGTTGGCGCCGAGCATGATCCGCCGACGGCGGGCCCGGTCCACCCACACCCCGAAGACCAGGGCGAGCCCGAGGTACGGGACGAGTTGCAGGAAGCGCAGCACGCCGACCTGCTCGTCCGTGGCGTCGAAGGCGACGATCGCGGTCAGGGGCAGGGCGAGGTTGGTGACCTGGGTGCCGAGGAGGGACAGCGTCTCGCCGAGCCAGAACCTGAGGAAGTCGCCGTTGCGCCACAGGCTTCCGGGGTACGGGGGCGCGGCCCGCGTCTCCGTGGCCGTCATCGCCGCCCCTGGCCGAGGATCTCCGCGACGGCGCCGGCGACGTGGTCCACCTCTTCCTCGGTGTTGTAGTAGTGCGGCGACAGGCGCAGGCACCATTCGACGCCCTTGTCCGTGAAGTCGAACTGTGCGAACTCACGGAAGCTGAGTGCCGAGTTGATGGCGCGGGCGTCCATGGCCGCCTTGAACGGCTCCGGCTGCCAGCCCTCCACCTCGAAGGTGACGAGCGCGGCCAGGCGCGGGCCGCGGTCGAGCACGCGCACCCCGGGGACGGTTTCGAGCCGCTCGCGCAGCCGGGCCGCGAGCGCCGGTGTACGCCGTTCGATGGCCTCGATGCCGACCTTGCGGGCGTAGCGCGTGGCGGCGGCGCTGCCGAGCAGCGTGGCGTAGGGGAACTCCCACTCCTCGAACCGGGCCGCCGTACCGGCGGGCTCGTAGCCGCCCGGTTCGCTCCAGCGGGCGCCGTGCATGTCGATGAACAGCGGTTCGTAGCCGGCGCGCAGGACGCGATCGGAGACGTAGAGGAATCCCGAGCCGCGCGGGCCGCGGAGGAACTTGCGGCAGGTGGCGGTGAGGAAGTCACAGCCGATCTCTTCCACGTCGATGGCGAACTGGCCCACCGACTGGCAGGCGTCGACCAGGTAGAGCAGGTCCAGCTCGCGGCAGTGGCGGCCGATCTCGGCGACCGGCGAGACGAGCCCCGAGTTGGTGGGGACGTGCGTCGCGGAGACCAGGCGGGGGCGGTGGGTCCGCATCAGCGCGGCCATCGCCGCCACGTCGACCCCGCCCTCGGGTGTGTCGGGCGCGTGGACGATGCGGACGCCGAACCGCTTGCGCAAGGACAGGAAGGCGATCTGGTTGGAGACGAAGTCGTCGCGGGTGGTGAGGATGACGTCGCCGGGCTCGAACGGGATCGAGGACAGGGCGTTGGCGTAGGCGTGGGTGGCGCTGCCCGCGAAGGCGATGTTGTCGGGTGTGGTGTTGATGAGAGCGGCGATCTCCGTGTAGAACTCGCGGACTTCGCCGGCCCGGGCGGCCGACGCCTCGTAGCCGCCGATCCGTGCTTCGAGGTTGAGGTGGCCGACCATCGCGTCCAGCACGGGGGCCGCCATGAGCCCGCAGCCCGCGTTGTTGAAGTGGATGACCTTTCGGCACCCCGGCGTCTCGGCCCGCAGAGCGGCGACGTCCAGGAGCTGAAGTGCTTCCCGACCTGACCCAGTAGCGCTATTATCGTTTCTCATGAATGACGGTAGCACTTCTGGTGAGTTGACCGAAAGCCTTCGGGCGCTGCTCTCCCGGCTGTCCCCCGGTGACCGGCTGCCGAGCAGCCGGGAGCTGATCAAGGAGTACCGGGTCGGCCCCGCGACGGTGGCGCGGGCCATCGCCGCACTGGCCGCCGAGGGCGCGGTGGTGACCCGCCCCGGCAGTGGGACGTACGTGGCGCAGCGCACCCGGCACCACGGCGGAGTCGCCGCCGACACGGACTGGCAGACGGTCGCCCTCACCGACCGCGCCGTCGACACCCACTTGATGACCGAACAGCTCGGACCGCCGCCGGCCGGGACGATCACCATGGACGGCGGGTACGTGCACCGCTCGCTCCAGCCCACCCGGGCCCTGAGCGCGGCTCTGGCGCGGGCGGCACGCCGTCCGGATGCCTGGGACCGGGCACCGGCCGGCGGTCTGACGGCGCTGCGCACCGTGTTCGCCCGCATCGCCGGGGGCAGCGTGGCACCAGAGGACGTGCTGGTCACCGCGGGCGGGCAGAGCGCGCTGTCGATCGCGTTCCGGGCCATCGCCGGGCCCGGCACGCCGGTCCTCGTGGAATCGCCCACCTACCCCCGGGCTCTTGCCGCGGCCCGCGCCGCGGGCCTGCGGCCGGTGCCGGTGCCGCTGGACGCCGACGGCCTGCGGCCCGACCTGCTGGCCGACGCGTTCGCGATGACCGGCGCCCGGCTGCTGTACTGCCAGCCGGCCTTCCAGAACCCGACCGGTGCCGTGCTGTCCCCCGAACGCCGCGGCCAGATCCTCGACGTGGCACGCGCGTCGGGCGCGTTCGTGATCGAGGACGATTTCGCGCGGCACCTGGGGCACGGCGGCCCGGTGCCGCGGCCGCTGGTGGCCGACGACCGCGACGGCACGGTCGTCCAGGTGACCTCCCTGTCCAAGCCCGCGGCACCGAGCCTGCGGATCGGGGCGCTGGTGGCCCGCGGGCCGGTGATGGAGCGCATGCGGGCGGTACGCCTGGTCGACGACTTCTTCGTCACCCGCCCGCTCCAGGAGGCGGCGCTGGAGGTGCTCAGCTCCCCGTCCTGGGACCGGCACGTCCGCTCCCTCGGCGCGGCGCTCCGGGAGCGGTGCGCCACGCTGGCCGCCGCGGTCACCCGGGAGATGCCCGGCGCGACCCTGACCGGGCTGCCCGCGGGCGGACTTCACCTGTGGGTTCGCCTGCCGTCGGGCGTGGACGACGCGGTCCTCACCGGCGCCGCCCGGCAACGCGGCGTCGCCGTGAGCGCCGGCAACCGCTACTTCGCCACCGAGCCGCCGGCGGCCCACCTGCGCATCGGGTTCGCCGCCACCGCTGACCACGCCGAGCTGACCGAGGGGGCACGCCGGCTGGGGACCGCCCTGGCAGACCTCGCCCCAAAGGGAGGGTGGGACACCTGATTACCGCGCGCTGGGCCGTGCGAGCGGGCAGCGGCACGGCCTCAGTTCCGCTCTTCATCCGCTCCGCGAGAAAGCCCCAGGTCATGTCGCCTGGGGCTTTCAACCACTGTGCGGGTATCCGTTCCACCCGCCCCTGATCAGGCCTCTGCGCGGATCTGCTGCCAGCGCTGAGCGATGGTGCCGTCCACCGTGTAGAAGAACTCCGTCTTGAAGTCGGGGCTCGGGCTCAGCTGCTCGATCCAGGTCATGGGCCAGTCGCGGCCGTGAAAGTGCTTCTTCAGGTGGCGACTGAAGGCTGAGAGGGCTCCTCGCAGGTGGGTGCGGTCGATGTCCAGGAGCTCGACAAGGCGAGTTGTGCTGACGTAGTCACCAGCATGCCGGGCCAGCACATCGAGCAGCCTGCTCACGCTCTGCGTGGACGGGAGCTGAGTCGCCGCCAGCCTCTGGAGCACCTCGACGGTCCATTGTTCGCTCAGCGTCTCACCGGCCGGCTTCTCGCCCGACGCGTCACCCTCGACCGTCGTGTGCCCGGAGAGTTGGACGACGTACGCCTGGACCTCCGCGACGAACTGCCGAGGCACCGGCACGTACACGTATTCGCTTTCCTGCTGAAGCAAGGTTCCCCCACGTGGAAAATTCACTCTGTCTGACCTCAGCCTGACATACGCCGTTGACTCTGTCCATCCACACTTAGACTCTGTGTCTCGCCGAGCCTCCCTCAGGAGATTTGAAGCACCCTTCCGGAGGCTCTAGGCACCGGCGGCGACCCCCGAAAGCCCCCCGCCCCGCCGGCCCCACGTCATATTGAGCTGGCGTTCGTAATTGGCGTACCCGGCGCGGCGGAAGGCTTGTGACATCGGTGGGTTGCCGACGTCCGTCGACGCGCGGATGCGCGCGGCGCCGCGCTCCGCGAGGAGTCTCGTGCCCTCCGCCAGGATGTCGCCGGCGTAGCCCTTGCCGCGGTGCTCCGGGAGCACCGCGAGGTAGGCGATGACAGGGTTGTACGCGTTGCGCGCCGGGATCACGAACCCCACCGGGTCTCCCCCGGGCAGGGTCGCGACGCGCCACCAGTCCCTCGGGGTCGTGTAACGCTCCAGTTCGTCCTCGTAATGGCTGACCGCCGCTTCGCGCGCGGACATCCGGGTCAGGTCGTCACGGCTGTGCGCGTCCAGTGTTCCCTCCAGCACCGCGGTCATCAGAGTCAGAAGTTCCTCGGCGGCGCCGACGGGACGGAACGTCAGGCGTCCGGTCGGAGCCTGGATCGGCGTGCCCGGGCGCCATTCCCATCGCAACCGTTCGACGAGCAACCGGGCGCCGGTTCGTTCCAGTACCGTCATCCGGTCCTCGACGGCCCGTGCGGTGGTCTCCCGCCAGTCGGGTGGGACGAAGCGGCTGTACTCGGGAGGCCGGGTCGCGGAGGGGAGAATCGCGGCCATGGCGGTCCTCACCAATTGCTCCCCGGCGTCCAGACGCGCAGAGGCCGGGGCGCTGTCGTCGAGGTCAAGAACGTCCAGGGAGAGCGGTACGGCCTCTCCCGTCCGGCCCCACCAGGCGGCCCTGGCGAGAAGGTGGTCGCCACGCAGAGCGACCCACATCCAGTCCGGCCGGCGGCGGCCGGCGGTGAGGTCGTCCGCCAGCTCACCGTTGAGGGTGTAGGGCAGCCGGGTGAAGATGTCGAGTTCCTCGCGTCCCGCGATCGGACGCACCATCAGGTCATGCTGTCGCGCAGTCAAGGCAGACTCCGGTGTGGGTGCGGGCGCGGGCGCCCCTCCTTACCGGGTCAGACGTGGTCCGCACCCCAGGAGGACACCAGCGCAGTCGTCATGGGAATCATGAATGTGCCCCTCCTCTCGCTGTCACGGCCCGCCGGCCCGGCCAGGGGCCTCCGTCCGTCACCCCTGTCCGTTCGTCACATCTATCCGAACGCGGAGCCGTCCGGCAACCGCTTTACCTGTGCGACGAGGCGGCACCCCGTCCACGACAGGCCGCGGTGCGCCGGGGTGGTGGTATTCGGACTCCGAATGTCGTCCGATTGCCGCCACTTCCCGTCCGAATTCCGCCAGTCGGCAGCCGGAGGCGCGAATTGATCAGGGCGGTCAGTTTTCCGTGAGACGCCCCAAGCATTGACAGGCCGACGCCGGGCAGCCTTCAATCGGGAGTCACAAGAGCTCAAATCGGACCGTTGCGATCTGCCGGGGAGGTTACCGAGCTCTGCGACGGTCATGCTTGCGCGCGGCGGGCACGCTGAGCCCGGTCTGCTTGTGATCTCCGCATTCAGGCTTTATCGGAACTGTCCATTCGGGCTCTTCGGCTGCTCGTGCTCTCGCGTGCAGCCAAGGCGGAACGAGTCAGAGGGAGTTCTCCGAATGACCGTTGAGTCCATGGCATCCGTCGGTACGGAAGCCATCACCCGCGAAGCTGTCGATCAGCTTCTCGGCGAGTACCAGACCACCTACGAGAACAGCAGCCCCGACTATTTCAAGCTGTTCGCGGCCGACGCGACGTTCTTCGTCCAGTCGTCCCCGACCCGGATCGACAGCCGCGAGGAGTTCCAGCGGGTGTTCGCGCTGACACCGGGCACCACCCGGCGCAGCCAGATCCTGTCGCCCGAGATCCGCATCATGGGGGACACGGCGCTCATCAGCCTGCACTCCCGGGTGGCCCTCGGTGACGAGCAGCACTACCTGCGCGAGACCCTCGTGGCGACCCGCGACTCCCGCGGCACGCTGCGCATCGCGCACCTGCACATCTCCCCGCAGGAGATGCCGGCCGTGCCCGACACGCCGGAGCGGGCGCTCGAGGAGATCGCGATCATCGAGGAGCGCACGGCCACCACGGCCAGCACCGTCGGCACTCCGAAGTAAGTCCCTCCAAGCCGAAACGTTTCGGCACCGCTGGGGCCCGTCCTGGACGGGTCCCGGCACCCGGCGCCCCGGCGCCCCGGCCCCCCGGCTCCCCGCCCTCACCCCCGGCATGACCGCCCACCTTGTCACCCGGCCCGCTCGCACCGCGTCGCCGAAGCGCACGGTCCCGGCTTTCTGAACGTTTGAGGTTTCTGGAGGGGTACGTTGTTGCGGAACACCGTGACCTGCACGCCCGAATACGCCCGGCGGCTCCCGGAGAAAGCCCGGCCGCTGATCCGTTATCGCCGGGAGGATTTCGGCTGGCTGGCCGCCTTCCCGGACGGTTCGATGGCCATGTACGACGAGGGAGTCGAGCCGCTGCTGCGCGCGGGACAGCCCCCCGAGCTCTGTGCCGATCACCTCATCGACCGTCTCTCCGTCGAAACGGAATTCCGCTTCCGGGCCCCCGCGATGGTCTGGCTGGAAATCACCAGAACCTGCAACCTTCGCTGTCCGCATTGCTTCGTCGAAGGCGGAAAGGCGCGCAGCACCGAGCTGCCCACCGAGCGGATCATGGAACTGCTCGACGAATGGGCCGACATGGGCGTTTTCTCGCTCATCGTCACCGGTGGCGAGCCCACCATTCACCCCGACTTCAGCGATATCGTGCAGCGCGCTTATGACCTTGGATTCGTCGTCGGCATCCCCACGAACGGCACGACACTGACCGAGAGCATCATCGAGCGGCTCCCGCGTGACGATGTCATCATCAGCCTGAGCATCGACGGCCTGCACGGCGAGGGGAAATACCGCAACGAGGGCGAGTTCGCCTACGTCACCCGCCGCCTGGCCGAACTGCGCGACCGTGGCTTCAACACCAGCATCATGACCACCACCACGCATCAGAACGTGGACGATCTGCCGGTCATCATGAACTGGGCCCGGGACAACGACATCAGCCTGCGCAGCGTCCCCTTCATCCCCATGGGCCGCGGCGCGCTGCACCGCGATCTCGCCAGCACCGTGCACGACGTGGAGAACACGGCCCGGTTCTGGATCGCGGAAGAGGAGTGGGCCCGGCAGAAGGACGAGACCCTCGGCCTGTGCGCGGGGAAGGTCCTGGACTTCCTCTACACCATGGTCTTCGCCACGCGCCGCTGCATGAGCGGGCGCGGGGTGTGCTACGTCAGCTCCTCGGGGGACGTGTTCCCGTGCAGCACCTGCGCCGGCAGCAAGGTGCTCGGCGGCGGGAACGTGCAGATGACGTCGTTCGCCGAGATCTGGGACGCCGACGACTGGCTCATCCGCAAGATCACCTGGGACAACTACAAGGACACGTGCAGCGGTTGTCCCATCAACGACGACAAATACTTCTGCACCGGCCGCTGCCCGAGTCAGTCCAGCATCCTCAACGGCAGCTACGACGGCTGCGGGACCACCGAGTTCCAGCGGCAGAGCATCATCCGCCGGGAGGAGCTCTTCCGCGAGCACATCATGTCCGAGCCGCTGGTCGAGCTGCGGCGGCCGCAGGCGGACGACAGCGCTTCCGGGCCGGGGCGGGCGTCATGATGGACGTCGGGCTGATCAGCAGCCTGCACCTCAACCACGGCGGCATGTCGCTGCACACCGGGCCGGGCGACCCGATGCCCATGCAGACCTTCGTGCCCGTCGGGCTGCTCTCCCTCAAGGCGGCCGCCGACAGCGCGGGCATCCCCGCCGCCATCGACGTCGTCGAGGTCAACCGGCTCCTCGTCGACGGCACCATCCCCAACACCGACGCCCTCTACGACGACATCGCCGCCTCGGTGCTGGCCGCGGGCGACGACCTCGTCGGCCTGATGACCGACGCGGACTCCCTCTCCCACACCGTGCTCATCGGACAGGCCGTCAAACGGCGCTCGCCGGACACCCTGGTCTGTCTCGGCGGACCCGCCGTCACACCGATGAGCGCCGAGTTCATCCAGCGGTTCCCGTGGGCCGACTTCATCGTGCGCGGCGAGGGCGAAGTGACCTTCAGCGAACTGCTGGCGACCCTGGACGCGGGCCGCGAACCGGCCGACGTGCGGGGGCTGACGTACCGCCGCAAGGGCGAGGCCGTGGTCAACGCGGACCGGCCGCTGGTGAAGAACCTGGGCGACCTGCCCTGGCCCGCCTACTACGCCTTCGACATGACGACCGACGCCAACCTGTACCTGGACGTCGGGCGCGGCTGCCCCTTCAAGTGCTCGTTCTGCGCCACCGCGCCCTTTTGGGAGCGGCGGTTCCGGATGCGGCCGATCGACGACATCGTCCGGCAGATGGAGTACGTCCGGGACCGGTTCGGCCGCACCAGCGTCAACTTCTCCCACGACATCTTCACCTGCGACCGCAACTGGACGCACCGGTTCTGCGACGAGCTCATCGCCCGCGACGTCGGCGTCACCTGGGGCTGCAGCACCCGCACCGACGTCATCGACGCCGAGCTGCTGCAGAAGATGGGCGCCGCGGGCTGCGACGAGATCTACTACGGCATCGAGAGCGGCTCGCCGAAGATGCAGCGGTGGATCAAGAAGAACCTCGACCTCGACCACTGCCTGGACATCGTCAGGGCCACCAAGGCGGCGGGCGTCCGACCCGTCGCGGGCTTCATCGTCGGCTACCCCACCGAGACCCGCGAGACGCTGGAGGAGACGCTCACCCGGTTCTTCCAGTTCCTCCGGGAGGGCGAGGGCCGCAGCCAGCTGTTCACGCTGGTCCCGCTGCACCAGTCGCCGATGTACCGCCAGTACGAGATGACCCTGGACCGCCCGGCCGAGTACTACGACGCCCCGGTGACCGACTCCCGGATGGCCCAGATCCAGCAGTACCGCAGGGAACACAAGGACCTCTTCTGCACCGACTACCGCTTCGCCACCCCGGACGTCGACGAAGCCCTGATCGACGCGGCCGAGGAGCTCTCCGGCCATGTGGTCGTCCTCGCCTCGCTGTGGCCGCACCTGCTCGCCCACTACGACTCACCGCTCGCCTGGTACGAACGCTGGGTCGCCTGGATCGAGCGGTACAACGACCGGCACTCGCCGGGCACCCGCTACCGTCACCAGTGCGAACCGCGTGACCTGCTGGTCTTCGCCCAGGAGGAGACCGTCCGGCTCGGCATCGAGGACAGCCCCGTCGCCGCGCTGGTGCGCTACGAGATGATGCGGCTGGACGCCGCGGGCCTCCCCTCCCCCGGACCCCGGCCGGCCGCGTCCACCGTGGGCCCCGAGTCCGCGCTGCGGCCCGGGGACTTCCTGGGCGCCGAATTCCCCTATGCGCTCCAGGAGTTGCTGCGCGGCGAGACGGCTCCGGCGGCCCCGGGCGGCGGGGCGTACGTGGTGACCCGCAAGAGCGCCGCCGACAAGATCGAGACCATCCAGCTG
Source organism: Streptomyces sp. NPDC046215 (assembly GCF_040646215.1). Lineage (NCBI taxonomy): Bacteria > Bacillati > Actinomycetota > Actinomycetes > Kitasatosporales > Streptomycetaceae > Streptomyces > Streptomyces sp. NPDC046215. The sequence goes on from NZ_JBEYZW010000005.1 coordinate 68,515, forward strand.
GGCCGGGCGGCCCGCACCCTGCTGGAGCGCGCGGACGGCCGGCGGACCGCCCGGGAGCTCATCGCCGAGGTCTTCCCCCCGCCCTCCGCCGGCGAGGATCCGCAACGGGCGCTCGACCGCGGCCTCGGGCTGATCCGCTCGCTGGCCGGGATGGGGCTCCTACTGGAGGGCGAAGCGGTGGTGAAGGCGCCGGACGGACCGCCCCCCGCCCACGGCAAGGCCCCGGGCGGCGGCCCCGCCCGCGTCAACGGCAAGGCACCGGACGGTCCCGCACCGGCCGTCGGCACGGCGGAGGCGCGCTGACGTGACGGCCGCGGAGGTGGTGCGCGTCGAACGGTCCCTCGGCGCGGTGGTGACGGCCGGCGGTGGTGAGAGCCGGTGCCACCGGACGGAGTTCCACGGCGGGCGCTGGGAGCGGCCCGGCGCCGGCGTCCGGATCTTCACCGGCCCGCCGCCCGCGCCCCGGCGGCTGCCGCTGCCGGACCCCGCCCCGCTCGACGACCACCGCGAGGCCGCGGCGGCGCTGGCCGCGCTGCACGCCCGGTTCGGCCCGGGGAGCCGTCTGCACTACACGCACACGTCGTCGGTCCGGGCCGTCGCCGGGCCCGGAGCGGGTGAGCCGGTGCCGCAGCAGCGCCGGGTCTGGTCGCTCACCGGAGACCTCGCGACCCGGGCCGGCCGCACCGTCCCGGTCGGGCGCAGCGGACGCGGCCCGGGGGCCGTACGGCTCCTCGACCCCGGCTGGCTCGACGCGACCGAAGGGCTGCTGGCCGCCGTGGACCGGGCCCGGCCGCTGGAGGCGGGCGCCCCGCCGGCCGTCCTGTCGCCGCAGGCGGCCGGTGTGCTGTTGCACGAGGCCGCCGGTCACTTCGCGGAAGGCGCCCCCGACGGCACGCCGCCGCTCGGACACCGCCTGCGCTGCCGGGTCGCCGCGGACCTGGTCAGCCTCGATGACGATCCCCTCGCCGAGGGCGGCCCGGCCCACTACGACCGCGACGACGACGGCATCGCCGTCCTGGGCCGGCAGCGGATCGTCGTCGACGGCGTCCTCGTGCGGCAACTGCACAGCGCCGCCAGCGCCGCACGCGCCGGGGCGATGCCCACCGCCAACGGCCGGGCGGCGTCGGTGCTCCAGCGCCCGCTGCCCCGCATGTCCAACCTGGTCTGCCGGCCGGGCGCGACCGCGTGGGACGAGCTCGTGGAAAACGCCGGGCACGGCCTGCTCGTCCACCGGCTCGCCGACGGCATCCGGTTCGGCGACACCGTCGAGGCCCGGCTGGTGCTCGGCGAGCGGATCCGCTCCGGCCGCCGCACCGGGGAGTACGTGACCGGCCGCGTCCGGGAGAAGGCCGACGTCCTGACCCGGATCGTCGAACTCGGCGACCGCGGCGAGTTCACGGACAACGCCCTGTGCGGAAAGGACCGCCAGATGCTGTTCGACGTCGGGACGTGCGCACCGGCCGTCCGGTTCAGCGCTCTGCGGTGCGCGTCGTGACGGCCGTCCGCGTCGTCCGGCGCCACACCGCCGTGCGCGTGTCACCCGGCGGCCATGAAGCACGGACCGATCTGGTCCTGCGGGCGGAGTCCGGCGAACCGGGCCGGTGGCGGCTCGCCGTCCGCCCGGCGGACGGCGCCGGGGCGGACCCGGCCGGGCGGGCGCGCACCGCGTGGCGCGTGCTGGCGGAGAAGGCCCGCCCGGTGCTGCGCGGGGACGGGCTGCTCGTCGAGGCGGGCCGCACCGGGACCGAGATCGTGTGTGACGGGCGTACGGTGCTGTCGCACAGCCGCGCCTACCTGCTGGTCCGGGACGGCGACCACGTCCTGCACCTGGCGGACGGGCCGGCCCCGGAGGACGCCCTGCCCTGGGTCCGGGCCGCGGGCCCGGACGAGATCCGCGCCGACACGCCCGTCCTCCTCGGCCCGTCCGCCCTGCTGGCCCTCGCGGCCGCCGCCCGGGAGGAGCGGGGCGGTACGGCGCCGGACCGCACGGAGCCCCCGGCCCCGTCCCCGTACCCGCCCCACGACCTGCCCCTGCCGCCGGCCGGGCCGGGCGGGATCGGCCGTACCCGCGCCGACCTCGACCGGGCCCGCGAGCTGCTCGGCGATCCGCTGCTCTGGCTCGCGCCGCACGGCACCTTCGGCGAGCGGGCGGCCGGGGACCTGCCGGACGCCGGTGCCGGACGGCTGCCCGGCACGGCACCACCGCCGCGGGCGCTGATCATCGACTCGCTCGCCCCCAGGGCCCGTTCGGCCGCCGGAACCCTCGACTGGAGCGCCGCCTACCGCGTGTCCGACAGCTCCGGCACCGGCCGCGGCACCGGACCGCTGCGGCTGCGCGGCGCCCCGGGCGAACTGCTGGCGGCGGCCGGGGCCCGCTGCGGCCCCCGGCGGCCCGGGCTCGGCCGCGACCCCATCGGGCGGGCGCGCTACCGGCTCACCCCGACCGTCATCACCTCACTGCACGCGGGCCGGGTGTTCGTTCCCTGATCTCCCGGCCGTCCGTGACCCGTCCGCCGAGGAGAGAGGAACCGCCATGTCATCCACGGCCCCGCACGACGACGAACCACTCGACCCGGACTCCGCCAAGGACGTCATGCTCGCGCCGGTACGCGGCGTCGACACCCGGCGCGGGCTGCCGGTGACGTACTTCGAACGCCGCCCGAGCCGGTTCGTCGTGAAGATCGCCATCGCCTTCGGGGTCATCGTCGTCTGCTACACGGCCCTGCTGGAGCTGCGCAACCCCGTGACCATCGCCGTCTCCGTCCTCGTGCTCGGGGTGACGTACGCCTACCTCGTGGAGCTGCAGCACGAGTGCCTGCACGAGCACGCCTTCCACTCCCGGTGGGCCAACCGGCTGTGGGGGTTCGTCTGCGGGATGTTCATGTTCAGCTCGTTCTCCCACTACAAGTACGAGCACCTCCGGCACCACGCCTACCTGGGCACCGAGCGGAACCTCGAATTCTTCAACTACCGCTTCCGCGGCCTGGACAGCGTGCACGGCTTCGCCACCGCCGCGTTCCACCCCGGCCGGTACGCCGACGTCGTGCGCAACATGGGCCGCGGCCTGGCCCGGCGCCCGGTGCCCGGCGTCGACCGGCCGCGGGCCGCACGGGCGATCCAGAACGAGTACCGGGTGCTGTCGGCTCTGGCCGCCGGCGCCGTCGCGGTGAGCCTGCTGACCGGGGACTGGTTCTTCGTGTGGGCGTGGCTGCTGCCGGTCCTGCTGCTGAGCGAGGCCGTCCACTTCCTGATCGAGCTGCCGGAGCACTTCGGGCTGAACACCCAGACCGACCCCGACGTCCTGACCAACACCCGGACCATCAGGGCCTCCCGGTTCGCCCGCTGGATCACGAACTGCAACAACCTGCACACGGCGCACCACTACCACCAGGGTGTCCCCATGGTGAACGTGCCGCGGCTGCACGACTCCATCGAAGAGAAGGTCGGGACCGTCGAGCCGTCGTACTGGAGCTTCTACCGCAAGGTGCTGCGCGGGGAGATCGTCTACCAGGGCGACGAGCAGACCTGCATGACGCGTTGACGCCGGAACCGACCACTGGAAGGAAGCGATGCCCATGAACGGCGTGGTTTCGACGTTCAACGAATGGGATCCCCTGGAGGAGGTCGTCGTCGGCCGGGTCGACGGGGCCATGACCTCCGCGTGGGACGTGCTCGACCGGATCACCGTGCCGCCCTCCTCCTGGGAGAAGATCGCCGCCTCGCCCGGCCACCGGGGCGCCCCGGTGCCCAGGGACGTGGTGGAGCGGGCGCAGGAGGGCCTGGAGGAGTTCCTCGGCATCCTCAAGGCGGCGCACGTCACCGTCCGCCGGCCCGACCCGCCGGACACCGCCCGCCCCTTTCGCACCCCCGGCTGGTCGGTGGCCAACGGCATGTCGGCCGCCAACCCGCGCGATCTGCTGCTCGTCGTCGGGGACGAGATCATCGAGGTGCCGATGGCCGACCGCAACCGGTACTTCGAGGTGTGGCCCTACCGCTCGCTCCTCACCGAGTACTTCCGGTCCGGCGCCCGCTGGACGGCGGCCCCCAAACCCCGGCTGACGGATGATCAGTTCCGGCCGGACTACGACGTGCCGGCCTGGTCCGCCGACATGACCTACTTCGTGACGGAGGCGGAGCCGGTCTTCGACGCGGCGGACATCATGCGCTGCGGCCGGGACCTGTTCATGGAGCGCAGCCACGTCACCAACCGCCTGGGCATCGAGTGGCTCAGGCGGCACCTCGGCCCGCAGTACCGCGTCCACGAGATCGCCTCCCGCTACTCCAGGGCGATGCACATCGACACCTCCCTGCTGCCGCTCGCACCGGGCAAGGTCCTGGTCAACCCGGAGTTCCTGGACCCGGACTCCCTCCCCGAGGTCTTCCGGTCCTGGGACGTCCTCATCCCACCCGAACCGGTGGTCACACCGGTCATGGAGCGCGGCCTGATGAGCCGCTGGAGCAGCGTCAACGTCCTGATGCTCGACCCGGAGCACGTGGTGGTGGAGCGGTCGCAGGCGCCGCTGATGAAGGCGTTCGAGAGCTGGGGCTTCGAGCCCGTACCGTGCTCCTTCGAGCACTACACGGTCTTCGGCGGCTCGTTCCACTGCGCCACGCTGGACATCCGGCGCAAGGGGACTCTGGAGTCGTACTTCTGATGAATGATCAGGTGAGTGCCGATCAGGTCGCCGGCGCGTCGGCGCCGGTGCCCTGGCCGGCCCAGCAGTGGTCGGCGGGCGCCCCGCGTCCGGCTCTGCCCGCGAAGGCGGTGCCGGACGCGGTGGCCGGCCGCGTGCACGCCCTGCTCGCCGCCGCGTCGGACGAACCGGTGTGCGCCTACGTCTACCAGCCGGACGTGGCGCGCCGCCGGGCCGCCGAGCTGCGGGAGCGGCTGCCGGACTGGGCGGAGGTCTACTACGCGGTGAAGGCCAACTCCTTCCCGCCGGTCCTCGCCGCCCTCGCCTCGGCCGTGGACGGGATGGACGTCGCCTCGGCGAGCGAGGCGGACGCCGCCCTGGCCGCGAGCGGGGGCGCCGCCCGGCTGATCGTCACCGGGCCCGGCAAGACGGACCGGCTGCTGGAGGCCGCCGTCCGGGCGGGCGCCCGGTTCGTCAGCGTGGAGAGCGAGCTCGAACTGCACCGGCTGGACGCCGCCGCCCGGCGCGCGGGGCGGCGGGTGCCGGTGGTGCTCCGGGTGAATTCCGCGACGGGTCCGCTCGACGGGGCGCTGCGGATGGACGGGCGGGCCACCCAGTTCGGCATCGGGGAGGACCGGCTGCCGGACGCCGTCGCCACCGCCCGCCGGCTGCCGGGCGTGGAGCCGGTCGGCTACCACTTCCACGTGGTGTCCGGAAGCCTCGACGCCGACCGGCACGCCGGCCACGTGCTCGACCGGCTGCGCTGGTCGGTGGCGGCCGCCCGTGAGCACGGCATCGACCTGCGCGTGGTGGACGTGGGCGGCGGGCTGGGCGTGCCGCCGTACGGCGGGGCACCCTTCGACCTGAGCCGCTTCACCGGCCTGCTCGCCGCCGCTCCCCCGCCGCCCGGGGTGCGGGTCGTCTTCGAACCCGGCCGCTGGCTGGTCGCGGACTGCGGCTTCTACGCGGCCCAGGTGACCGACCTCAAGCAGACGGCCGGCGAGTGGTTCGCCTTCCTGGCCGGCGGCATCAACCACTTCATGCTGCCCGCCCTGCTGGAGGTGGCGGTGGAGGCGGCCGTGCTGCCCGTCGCGCACTGGCCCTACCCCTGCCCGCGCCCGGAACTGCGGAACACGCCCGTGTCCCTGGCCGGCCCGCTGTGCACCCCGGAGGACATCCTGGCCCGGGGCATCACCGCGGACCGGCTCCGCGCCGGGGACGTCGTGGTCTTCCCGGTGGCGGGGGCCTACGGGTGGGAGTTCGCCGTGCGCGGCTTCCTCGGCCACCCGCCCGCGGTGCGGACGACCGCTCAGCCGACCTCGGTGCGCTCCTCGGGCACGGCCGCCCCGGCCGGGGGCGGCCGGTCCTGACCCGAGTACCGCAGCAGCCACAGCCCCGGCAGCCCGGCCAGCGCGACCATGACCGCCGCGGTCCAGCCGAGCCCGCCGTGCACCAGCAGCGGTGCGGCAATGGCCGAGCCGACCGGGGTGGTGCCCTGCATCAGGGTGCGCAGGGCGGCGAAGGCGCGGCCGTGCATCTCGGGCGGGATGCGGCGCATGCGCAGGGACTGCGCCCACACCGTCATCGGCGCGCTGAGCAGGCCGACGCAGAAGTACCCGGCCCCGACCACCACGGGCTGCGCCGCGCCGAGGACGGCGAGGAAGCCCAGCGCCGCGCCCGCCTGGCACCACGCGATCCGCCGCACCGATCCCCGGCCCCGGCGGCCGCCGGCCAGCGCCGCCCCCACGACCTCGCCCGCCGCGAGCGACGCCATCAGTGCACCGAGCGCGGACGCCCCGCCCAGCTCGTTCTTCGCCAGCCACGGGCCGACGACGAGCAGCAGCATGCCGTCGGCGACGTTGAACGCCATGAACGCGACCGTGGTGGCCACGATCACCTTGTCGCGGCCCACCACCCGCACCGAGGTCTTCGCGCCGGGTGCGTCCCGGGCGGCGGAGGCCCGTCGCCCGGGCGGTGCCAGCGGGCGCCGCACGCTCGCCACGGCGACCGCGAAGAACAGGTAGGTGGCGGCGTCGATCAGCAGCACGTTCGGCGCGCCCATCGCTCCGACGAGCACTCCGGCCAGCGCCGGGCCCACCACGGTGGACACGCTGAAGCTGAGGGCCTCCAGCGCGTTCGCGGTGTCCAGGTCGGGCTCGTCGACCAGTTGGGGGATCGCCGCCGGGAACCCGGCGAGCGGCACCATCTTCAACAGGCCGTAGACCGCGGCGACGACGAACGGCAGGGCCGTCGGCACGTCCCCCAGGGCCGCGGCGAGCGGCACCGAGGCCACGCACACCGCGCGGAGCACGCTGTCCGCCACGAGGACGGCGCGCTTGTCGAACCGGTCGAGCAGCGGCCCGACGGCGAGCCCGCCCAGCACCACGGGGGCGGTGAAGCACACGGCGAGCAGGCTGAGCTGCCCGGTGCCGCCGTCGTTGAGGACCAGCCAGGACAGCGCCAGCAGCGTCATCCCGTCACCGAGCAGCGACACCGACGCGCCGAACCAGACCCGCCCGAAGTCCCCGGACCCCAGCAGCCGCAGGTACGCCCTCACCGGCCCGGCCCCTCCTGCCCGGTGCGGGCGGCCGGTGCCGGGGCGTGCGGGAGCAGGCCGCCGCTCTCGTGGGCGAGCAGCCACCGTTTGACGTCCAGGCCGTAGTAGTAGCCGCCCAGGCTCCCGTCCGCGCGGCGGACCCGGTGGCAGGGGACGATCAGCGGCACCAGGTTGGACGCGCAGGCCGCGCCCGCCGCCCGCGCCGCTCCCGGCCGCTCGGCCCGCTCCGCCAGCTCCCGGTAGCTGACGGACGTCCCCGGCTCGACGCGGCGCATCTCCCGCCAGGCGGCCAGCCGGAAGCCGTTGCCGAACTGGACGACGGGCAGCTCGTCCAGGGCCGCCACGGCCCCGTCGAAGTAGGCCCGCACCGCCGACGTGTACGGCTCCAGCGCCTCGCGCGCCCGCGGCGAGCCGTCCCGGTACGGCCGCGGCAGTTCCCCCAGCAGCGCCGTCGGGTCGGCCGTGAACCCGGCGGCGACGATCCCGCCGGTCAGGGTGATCATGCTGAACGGGCCGAGCGGGGTCGGCACCGTCGTGGTGTCCATCGTGGGCGTGCCTTTCGGACGGAAAAGGACCGGCGGGTGGGGCGGGAGGAGCGCGAGCCCGCGCGGGTGGCTAGCCGGGCTGCCGGCCGGTGGGGGGCGGGACCGCGGAGCACAGGTGCATGACCGCGTAGGAGCGCCAGGGGCGCCAGCGGTGGGCGTGGCCGTCCGGGTCGCGGGGCGGGGAGCCGGGCGCCACGGGCAGGGCCTGGAGCGCCGCGCGGACCGCCGGCTCGCCCGCGTCGAAGGCGTCGGGGTCGCCCAGGACGTGCATCGCGATCCGCTGGACGGTCCACGGCTCGACACCGGGCAGCCCGCACAGCGCGGCGACGGCCGCCTCCCGGTCCGCGTCCCGCTCCAGGGACAGCTTCTCGCCGGCCACGGCACCGGCGAGCGTGCGCACACCGGCGCACGCGGCCGACGTGCCGGGGCCGGGCGCGCCCGGTTCGGCGGCGGGCCGGGCGGTGGCCGTATCCGCGTGGGGGCCTGCGGCGGCCTGTCCGGTGGCCGCCCGTGCGGCCGTCTCCGCGAGGGCTCCGGTCAGGTCCGCCTGGGCCAGGGCCGCGGGGGACGGGAACAGGGGGGCGGGCCCGCCGTCCGGGGCGGTGAGGGGATCGCCGTAGCGGGCCACCAGCCAGCCGCACAGCTGCCCGGCCCGGGCGGGCGGCAGGTACTGCTCGGTGAGCAGCCGGACCGCCAGCTCGAAGCCGTCGGCGCTGCCCGGCACGCGCAGGCCCGGCGTCGCCCGGACCAGCGGACCCAGCAAGGGGTCGGCGCCCAGCGTCCCGGCCACGGCGGCGGGGTCGGAGTCGAGGTCGAGGAGATCGCGGCAGCGCCGTACCGCGGCGGTGACGTCCCGCAGGTCCGACAGCCACAGCCGCACGGTCACCTGCTGGTGTCCGGCGTCCCGGTCCGCCCGGCAGCCGGTGAGGTCCAGCTCGGCCCGGCCGCTGCCGCGCGGCAGCCGCAGGGCCCGGCGGAGCCGGCGGTCCCCGACCTCCTCCACGCCCGGCAGCGCCCGGTCCCGGAACCAGGAGAGCAGGGCGCCGGCCGCGAGCGGCGGGCGGTAGCGCAGCCGGAGCACCAGCGGCCCGGCCTGCGCCCCGGGCCCGTCGGGCGGCGCCCCGCCCTGCCCGCCGGGCCGTGTCCGGCCGGCCCGGCGCAGCTCGCGCGGCGAACAGCCGAAGGCGGCGCGGAACCCGTCGTTGAACTGGCGGATGCTGGAGTACCCGGCGGCGAAGGCGACGTCCAGCAGCGGCAGCGCGCTGGATTCGATCAGCAGCCGGGCCACCTGGTTGCGGCGGTTCAGGGCCAGGGCGAGCGGGCCGACGCCGACCTCCGCGACGAGCTGGCGGTGCAGGTGGCGTTCGCTCACGGCGAGCTGCGCCGCGACGCCCGCCACCCCGATCTCGTCCACGGCGCCGCGCGCGATGAGCCGCAGCGCGCGGGCCACCAGGTCGCCGCGCACGTTCCACTCGGGGGCGGAGGGGTGGACCTCCGGGCGGCAGCGGCGGCAGGCCCGGAAGCCGGCGGCCTCGGCCGCCGCCGCGATGCGGAAGAAGCGCACGTTCTCCCTCTTGGGGGTGCGCGAGCCGCACACCGGGCGGCAGTAGACGCCCGTCGTGGTGACCGCCACGTAGAAGGTCCCGTCGAACCGGGAGTCTCTGCTGGCCATGGCCCGGTAGGAGGTCTCGAAATCCAGCACGCGGACATTCTGGCCCTCCTCGCGCCGTCGCGTCTGGCGGGAATCGGACAGGGTGATGCGGGGCCCGGTACGGCATGGCCGCGGAGGACCGGGGCGATTAAAATGATCGTCGGCTCGAAACCGCTCCAGGATGTCCCGCACCGCCGTACCGGCCGGCCGAAAGGCCGCAGTGAGGAAGTCCGATGACAGACCGTCAGGGGGGAGGCGGCGCGCGGCGCGTGGTCGACCTCGGCGAGGCGGAAGGGTTCGTCCGCCAGTACCACCGGGAGGTCGGCCGAACCGATCTGCTGTACCCCCGGCTCGCCGAGGTGCGCCGGGAGATCGACAAGACCGGAACGTACCGCCACACGGCCGAGGAGCTCGCCTTCGGCGCCCGCGTGGCGTGGCGCAATTCCGCCCGCTGCATCGGGCGCCTCTACTGGCGCAGCCTCCAGGTGCGCGACCGCCGGCACGTGACGGACGCCGCCGAGGTGGCCGCCGAGTGCTTCGCCCACCTGCGGACCGCCACCAACGGCGGCCGGATCCGGCCGGTCCTCACCGTCTTCGGGCCGGACGACGCCGCGGGGCCGCCGGTGCTGATCTGGAACGAACAGCTCGTCCGGTACGCCGGCCACCAGAAGTTCGACGGCGGCTACACCGGGGACCCGCGGGGCTACGGGATCGCCGAGCTCGCCGTCCGCCTCGGCTGGCAGCCCTCCGGCGGCCCCTGCGACGTGCTCCCGCTCCTGATCGAGACCAGGCACGAGGGCCTGCGCATGTTCGAGATCCCCCCCGAGGACGTCCTCGAGGTCCCGATCGTCCACCCGTCCCTCGACTGGTTCGCCGGCCTCGGCCTGCGCTGGTACGCGGTGCCCGCCATCTCCCACATGCGGCTGCGGATCGGCGGCGTCTCCTACTCCGCGGCGCCCTTCAACGGCTGGTACATGGGCACGGAGATCGGCGTCCGCAATCTGTCCGACGCCGACCGCTACGACATCCTGCCCGAGGTGGGCCGCCGCCTCGGCCTGGACACCTCCAGCGACCGCACCCTCTGGCGCGACCAGGCCCTGGTGGAGGTCAACCGCGCCGTCCTGCACTCCTTCGACAGCGCCGAGGTGACGATCAGCGACCACCACACGGAGTCCGAGCGGTTCCTGAGGCACCTCGCCAGGGAGGAACTGGCGGGCCGGTCCTGCCCGGCGGACTGGTCGTGGATCGTGCCGCCCATGTCCGGGGCCCTCACCCCCGTCTTCCACCGCTATTACGACGAGGACCGCCCCCGGCCCGACTTCCACCTCGACGAGCCCGCCCGGCTGCGGGCCCGCGGCATCAGCCCGCAGCCGGACCCCCGCCTCGGCACCCGGGTGCCGGCGCGCAGGTGCCCGGCGTCCCACGGGTGAACGCCGGCCCCCCGATCAGCCCCGCGCCACCGGCCCGACGACCGTCCCCGACAGGAACGCCGCGGAGAACTGCTGCACGTCGACAGGCGCGTCGATCACCAGACGCGCCCGCAGGAGGCGCCGCGCCGGGCGGCCGTTGCCCGGGTGGGCGGCGGTCAGCGCGCCCGGGGCGGGGCCGGTCCCGAGCCCGGTCCCGTCCGCGTATTCGAGCATGAGCGCCGGGCCCGACAGCCGGTCCAGGGACAGCACCAGGTCGGCCTCGTCCCACGCGCCGGGGTCGGCGAAGTCCTGCGAGGCCACGGCCTCGAAACCCATGCGGCTCTTGAAGGTGAACAGGCCCGGCTGCGCCAGGTGGCCGTAGAGGTTCGGGTCGTCGCCCAGGGTCGCCCACGTGTACCCCTTCTCGCGGGCCACCTGGAGGGCGGTGCAGTACACCGGCCGCGGATAGCCCGCCCGCCGGGCCGGCTCGGTGACGGCGGACCAGCGGATCCGGATCGCGCTCTCGTCCGGGCACTCCAGCGCCAGGCACCCGCCGATCAGTTCGTCCGCACGGTAGAGGAACACGCCGAAGTATTTCTCCGGCCCCTCCAGGATCGCCGTGCGGAACCGCCGCGCGAACGCCACGCCGTACCGCATGGCGGCGATCCGCTCCTCGTACAGGTCCAGGAAGGGGTCGAGAGCGGCCGCCGACACCCGGTCCTCGACGACCTCCCGGACGCCCTCCGCCGCCATCCGCCGCCGCGCCCGGTGGACGTACTGGCGGCTCTTGTGCGGGATTCCGCCGAGGAAGGCGTCCTCGCTCTCGCCGAGCCGGGCCACCCAGGTGAGGGTGGCCGGCTTGCGGACGAAACCGCGGCGGGCCAGTTCGTCCCACATCTCCGGGGGCGGGTTCGTCATCCGCACGACGGCGACAGGCTGCTCCAGCCCCGTCCAGGGGGCGCGTTCGTGATCCAGATCCTCGGGGCGAACGGCCGCCACGGGTAATCCGAAGTCGTCGACGATTTCCATGAGTTCCTCTTCCTGCGCGGTGGAGACGCTGCGGACGAAGCGGGGGCATTCTCCCAGCGGCGGTCGCCGATTTCGCCGCCCTGGAGGGCATTTCGGCCGGGGAATGCAGCGGGCGGGGCGGTTCACGGGGTGCTCGGCGCCCGCCCGGGGGCCCCGCCGGAGTACCCGGGCCGCCTGTCCCGTACGGCCCCGTGCCCGCCGGGGAGCCCCGCGCGGCCGAGCGTGCGCCGGAGGATCGAATATAGAGTGCGGCGAGAGCGCCGGACCGGCCACGGGAATTCGCGCTTTCGCGCGGACAATCGAGCGGCGGTGTGGGGAACGGCGCCTCGTCGCGCCTCGCACCGGCCCGGGTGTGAGGATGGCAGGAATGGCCGAGACGGTCGGAGATACCCGTCCACGGGTGGTGGTGATCGAGAGCATTCCCCTGATCCTGCGGGGATTGCGTGCCGCGCTGGAGGGTGACGGATGCGCCGTCCCGGCCGGGACCGGGGATCCGCACGCGGGCGTGCGAGCGGTGCTGGAGCAGAAGCCCGAGGTCGTCCTCGTCGACCTCGACCTGCCCGGTGGCGCGGGGATCAGGCTGCTCCAGCGGCTGCGCCGCCGCTGCCCGGCGACGCGGCTGATCGCCACGGCGTCCCCGCAGCACGACGCCGACCGTCTTCTGCTGTCCGCGCTCATGGCGGGCGCCACGGGCTATCTCCTGAAGGACGCGGAGACCGCGGACGTTCTGTGCGTCGTGCACGCGGTGCGGCGGGGTTGCGTCACCCTCGGCCCCCGGGCCGGCGGCGATCTCTCCGATCTGCTCGTACGCCTGGCGGGAACCGCCGAGACCTTTCCGTTCCCGGCGCTCACCCACCGGGAACGGGAGGTGCTGCGCTTGGTCTCGCTCGGCTACGGGAACCGGCGGATAGCGCGGGAGTTGTTCATATCGGAGAAGACCGTGCGGAACTACGTCTCGGCCATCCTGCCGAAGATTCACGCTTCGAGCCGTTCGGAGGCCATTCTTTCCGTGCGGCTGGCGGGGCCGGAGGCGGCTCGCCCCGACGCCGGCCCGGGTACCGCCGCCGCCGGCTCCGGCTGGTGAGCGGAGCCGCGGTGAAGTGTGATCCGCATCGGCCGGCCGGGCCGGGAGCGTCAGTGGGCGTGGGTGACGAGCCCGGAGGCCACGAGGTGGCGCACGCTGTCGCTCACGTGCCGGCCGGCCTCGGCCGAGCCGGCCGACAGGCCGGCCGCGCGGGCGTATGCCGCGTACAGGGAGTCGAGGTCGCGTCCGTCGCACAGCGAGTAGACCGTCCAGGCACGTGAGTTGAGCCAGTGCATGCGGGCCGAACCGGCCGTGCTGACGAGGAGTTGCCCCAGGGCGGGCAGGGCACACGCGTCCACGGGGGTGACCCGCTGGAGGGTGCCGCCGGGCCCCACGGGCCCCGGCCGCGGGCCGGCTGCCGCGGGCCGGTCGCGGGGCGGTGGTGCGTCAGCGTCCACGAGGCGGAGCGTGGTGAGGAGCAGGCGCGCGAGCCGGTGCCCGTTCTCGGTCAGCGCCTCGTCCGGCAGCGACAGGACGCGTCCGGCGAGGTAGCGGGCCCGTTCCGCGCCGGTCCGGTACCTGCCCTGCCGCGCGGCGGGGGTGCCGGGGGTGGGCTCGTCGAGGGCCTCGGCCGGCGGAGGCGGGCCGAATCTCCGCCGGACGGCCGCGCCGGCCGTGGCCGCCGCGGCCCGGAGGACCAGCAGGTGCACGTAGAAGTGGAGGGCGACGAACACCCGGATGACGGTCCAGGAGCCTGTGCGCCACGGGATCGGGACCTGCTCCGTGGCGTTCCTGACCACGGAGCCGGTGCGCAGGGCGTCGAAGAGCTTGAGGTGGGAGCCCTCGTGCAGGAGGCTCTCGGCGGCGAGCCACGGGGTCGCGCAGCGCTCGGGGGCCAGCAGCAGCGAGGACGGGAGCGGGTCGCCGCCGGACATGGACTGGAGGGGGCCTTCCCGGCTCTCGCGGCGTGCGAATCCGACCATGCTGACGTGCCGCAGCACGCTCGCCCCGGTCTCCGGCATCAGGGCCACGAGGAGTTCCGCGCCCTCCCGCAAGGTGGCGCGGGCGGCGTCCGTCGGAGCGACCGGTCCTGGTGCCCGGCTGTCGGCGAGCGCGCCGCGGTACAGCTCCATGAGGCGCGCGCCCAGCTTCCCGTCCGCCGTGCCGCGCGGCGCCGGCTCGGTCAGGATCCACGCGTCCCCGAGGCCGGGCCAGGCCCGCCGGTGGGGCCGGGTGAGGCGTTCGCACGGCCCCGTGGAGGACGCGTCGGTCACCGGCAGGCCGGCGAGGTGCGCGCCGAGCGCCCCGCGGTCGAGCGTGCCGTTCTCCAGACGGAGGATGTCGTCCTCGAAGCAGTGGCGCAGCACGGGGTCGTACAGCAGCGGGCGCAGGCGCTCGTCCGTCCGGGCGGCCGTCGTGCGCAGTGCCGGCGCGTCGGTGCCGTCCTTGCGCGCCAGCATGGCCAGCCCCAGCCGGAAGCGGGCGAGGTTGCGCTGGTCGATGGCGGCGGAGTCGCCGAACTGCCGGTCGGCGCAGAGCAGGGTGTCGGCCCGGACCGCCGCGTCAGCGGCGGAGGGGCCGACGGTGGGGAAGTCGGGCAACGGCGAACCGTCCCTCGGTGTCAGGCGGCGCACGGGCGAGCGGTCAGGCGGTCAGGGCCGCCTGGTAGGAGGGGAGCCAGGCCCGCTCCGCCGGGGAGTCGGTGGCTACGTCGGGGGCCTCCTCTTCGCGGTAGGCCGCAGGGGGCAGGTCGGGTACGTCGAGGTGGTCGACCAGCATGTGCCGTCCCTTTCGTTCGGTGTACGGCTTCGATGTATGGCACAGCATTCTCCGGCGTTCCCGTCCCGCCGGGATGGGACCGCTGTCCCGGTTCTTGTCCCGCCCCGGAGGCGGGGGCGCTCATCCCAGCTGACGCCGTACCAGCTCGTGGAACAGGCCGCCGGTGTCGGCCAGGAGTTGCGCCGGCGGGCCCTGCTGGACGACCCGGCCGTCCGCCATGGCGATCACCCGGTCGGCGTCCATGACCGTGGAGAGCCGGTGGGCGATCACGACGCGGGTGGCGCGCAGGGCGCGGGTGGACTCGATGACCACGCGCTGGGCCTCATTGTCCAGCGCGCTGGTGGCCTCGTCGAAGAAGAGGACGCGCGGCTTGCGGACGAGGGCCTGGGCGATCATCAGCCGCTGGCGCTGGCCGCCCGACACCGTGCCGCCGCCGTCGGAGAGCATGGTGTGCATGCCCATGGGCATGGCCTTGATGTCCTCGGCCAGGCCCGCCATCGCGGCGGCCTCCCACGCCTCCTCAGGGGTGAACGCCTCGGCGCCGCAGATGCATTCGAGGATCGAGCCGGAGAACGGCTGGGCGTCCTGCAGGACGACGCCGCACTGGCGGCGGACGGCCGCCTGGTCGAGTGCCGCGAGGTCCTGGCCGTCGTACAGCACGCTGCCGGAGGCCGGTTTGTCGAAGCCGATGAGCAGGCGCAGCAGGGTCGATTTGCCGGAGCCGCTGGCCCCGACGATCGCGACGAACTCGCCCGGCCGCACCTGGAGCGATACGCCGTCGAGGACGAGCGGGCCGTCGTCGGTGTAGCGGTAGGACAGCTGCCGGGCCTCGACGGCGCCGCTCAGTTCGCCCGGTGGGGTGCTGGAGGCGCGGACCTCGGGGGCCGCGCGGAGGATGGGCTTGAGCTGTTCGAACATCGGTTGCACGGCTGCGGCCGAGATGAGCGCGCCGGTCAGCTGGGTGACCGAGGACAGCAGCATCGTCACGGCCGTGCTGAAGGTGAGGAATTCACTGGCGGACATGGTGCCGCGGGCCGGGCCGGCCAGCAGCATGAACATCACGAGGGTGCACAGCGGCAGGCAGACCGCGTTGAGCACGGCGACGGCGTTCTTGACGCGGCCGATGCGCTGTTGCAGTTCGCGGGTGCGGGCGAACTCCCGGGCCCAGGCGGCGTAGGCGAAGCTCTCGGCGGCGGCCACGCGGAGCTTGGGCAGCCCGCGCAGGGTCTGGAACGCCTGGTTGTTGAGCTTGTTGCCGAGCGCGATCAGCCGGCGCTGGTAGCGCAGTTGCCACAGCCCGAGGGTGAGGAAGACGGCGGCGACGGCGAGCAGCATGGCGAGGGCCGCCAGTGCCAGGGGCACGCTGTAGACGAGCAGCAGGACGAGGTTCATCGTGCCGACGGTGCCGGCCTGGACGGTCACCGGGCCGATGCCGGACAGGACGCGGCGGATGGCGCTGACGCCCATGGCCGCGCCGGCCAGTTCGCCGGTGGAGCGGCCGGTGAAGAACGTCGTCGGCAGCCGGAGCAGCCGGTCCCACACGGCCGGCTGCAAGGTGGCTTCGATGCGGCCTTCCAGGCGCAGGAGGGAGATGTTCTGGAGCAGCATGAAGGCGGCGGAGACGACGGCGGTGGCGACGAGCGCGAGGGTGGTCGCCATGATGAGGCCGGTCTCGGCGGCGGGTACGTAGGCGCCGAGCACTTTGCCGGTGGCGATGGGGACGAGCGCGCCCAGGGCGACGGCGACGAGGCCGCCCACGGCGAGGCCGCGCAGCTCGCCGCGGGTGCCGCGCACGCTGAAGCGCAGCAGCCGCCACAGGCTCAGCTCCCCTTCGGGCAGGGGGCGGTAGAACATGACGGCGCGCCGCTCGTAGGCGGCCGCGCCGGTCTTGCCGACGCGCTGCCGGGTGCCGGTGGCGGGGTCGACGGCCTCGTAGGCGCCGCGCCGCCACAGCAGGGCGACGGGTGCCCCGTCCGTGGCGCGGCGGCCGACGAGGGGGCCGCTGTCCTCCCGCCACCAGCGCCCGTCGAGTGCGACGGCGCGGGTGCGGATCCGGGAGGCGAGCGCGACGCGTTCGACGGGGTCGCAGCGCTGGGAGCCGGCGCCCGCCGCCCCCGGGTCGGTCAGGGTGATGCCGGCGTCGTCGGCGACCAGGCGGCACACGGCGAGGGTCGCGTCGTCGTCCGTGCCGTGCCGGGGGGACCGGCCGGGGCGGCCGATGGAGGCGAGCAGCGTCCGGTCCGCCCGGGTGCGGGCCGCCTCGCCGGCCTCGATGCCGGCCGCCGTGCGGTCCTCGTGGGCGCGTTCGAGCTGCTCGATCCAGTCGTCCAGGGCGTACAGCAGGCGGTACTGCTGGTCGACCATGCCCTGCCACACCGCCGGGTCGACGAGGAGGGTTCCGGCGGCCTCCGCCTCGTAGGCGGCGCCGTACCGCACGCTGCCCGGCGCGAGCTGCATCCACAGGATGTCGTCGTCGGCCCCGGCGTGGGCGGTGGTGGCGCGGCCGTCCAGCGGTGCCTGGTAGAGCACGCGCAGGCCGCGGCCGATGCCGCGGGCGAAGGCGTCCTCCAGGGGGCTCGGCGCCGGGGCGGCGTACCCGTACGGCCCCTGCTCGGCGTACGCGTCTTCTTCGTACGGGGGCCGGTAGAGCTCGCGCAGTTCGATGCGGCGCAGCAGGCAGCCGCGCAGCGGGCGGGCGACGAGGGTGTGTCCGGGGCCTTCGGCCGGGCCGAGCAGCAGGGTGCCGGTCTCCAGCCGGCCCAGGAAGTGCCAGTGGCCCGCTTGCGCGGCGTCGACGGCGAACAGGTCGAGGGCGCCGTCGACGACGAGCCACAGCACGAGCGGCCCTTCGAGGGGCAGGGTGCGCAGGCCGGCGCAGTCCACCGCCGAGCCGAGTCCGCCGAGGGCGGCCACGACGGGGTCGGGGGCGGGCCGTGGGCCGGTGGCCGTGGTGGGGTGCGGGAAGGTCACCTCAATGCTCCTTGACCAGGGCGGCGTACGCGCCGCGCGCGGCCACCAGGTGCTCGTGGCGGCCGCGTTCGACGACCGTGCCCCGGTCGAGGACGACGATCTCGTCGCTGTCGCGGACGGTGCTCAGCCGGTGGGCGATGACGACGCAGGCGCAGCCGCGGCGGCGCAGGTTGTCGATGACGATCTGTTCGGTCGCCGCGTCCAGCGCGCTGGTCACCTCGTCGAGAATGAGGACGCTGGGGCGGCGCACCAGGGCCCGGGCGATCTCCAGGCGCTGGCGCTGGCCGCCGGAGAAGTTGCGGCCGTCCTGCTCGACGCGGCTGTGGATGCCGCCGGGGCGCCGGGCCACCACGTCGTGCACGGCGGCGTCCTCCAGGGCGGTGACGACGGCTTCGTCGGTGAGGGAGGGGTCCCACAGCGCGACGTTGTCGCGGACGGTGCCCTCGAAGAGGAAGACGTCCTGGTCGACGAAGGAGACGGAGGCGGCCAGCGCGCCGCGCGGGATGTCCTCCAGCCGCATCCCGTCGATGCGGATGGTGCCTTCCCAGGGCGTGTGGAGGCCGGAGAGCAGCCGGGAGACGGTGGACTTTCCGCTGCCGGAGCCGCCGACGAGCGCGACCTGCTGCCCGGGGCCCACCGAGAGGGAGAAGTCCTTCAGCAGCGGGGCGTCCAGGGGGCTGTAGCCGAAGGTGATGTTCTCCAGTTCCACGCGGCCCTTGAGGCGGCGGGTGCCGGCGGGGGGTTCGCGCCGGGCGAAGAGGGGGTCGACGGGGAAGTTCTCGACGTCCTTGAGGCGGGCGACGTCGGCCGCGAAGTCCTGGATCCGCCCGGCCGTCCCGTTGAGGCGGGTCAGGGGCGCGGTGAAGCTGGTGACCAGGGCCTGGAAGGCGACGAGCAGCCCGACGGAGAGGTGGCCCTCGACGGCCCGCAGGCCGCCGATCATCAGGATGAGGGCGCTGTTGAGCGCGGCCAGGGTGGGGGCGACGACGGCCAGCCAGGCGCTGGGGACGCCGAGCCGCTGCTGCACGTCGAGGGTGACGGCGTGCCGGCCGGCCCAGCGGCGGAAGAAGCCGTTCTCGCCGCCGGCGGCCTTCATCGTCTCGATGAGCGTCAGGCCGCTGTAGGAGGTGTTGGTGAGGCGGGCGCTCTCGGCGCGCAGCTTCTGGGTGCCGGTGGCCCGCAGGCGGATCACGATGCGCATGGCCACCACGTTGAGCAGGGCGATGCCGATGCCGACGACGGTGAGCTGCGGGTCGTACGTCCACAGCAGGATCGCGTAGAGGACCACGACCACCGCGTCGACGCCGGCGGCGGCGAGGTCCCGCGCGAGGGTCTCGGCGACGGCGTCGTGGGACTGCAGGCGCTGGATCAGGTCGGCGGGGTTGCGCTGGGAGAAGAAGGTGACGGGGAGCCTGAGCAGGTGCCGCAGGAAGCGGGCGCTGCCCAGGGTGGAGGTGATGATGCGGCCGCGCAGCAGATTGGCCTGCTGGAGGGCGGTGAGGGTGCCCGTGAGCACCAGGGCGGTGGCCATCGACGCGAAGAGGACGCCCAGCAGGGACGTCTGTTCGCCGATCAGGAACATGTCGATGTAGGTGCGGCTCAGCGCGGGCACGGCCGCGCCGACGGCCACCAGCAGCAGGCTGGCGAGCAGGGCGGCGAGCAGGGTGCCCGAGGTGCCGCGCAGGCGGGCCGCGAGCCCGTCCGCGACACCGGGCTTGCGGCCGGCGCGGCGGAACCCCTCCCCGGGTTCGAAGGTGAGCACGACCCCGGTGAAGGAGGCGTCGAACTCGTCCATGGGGACGAACCGGCGCCCCTTGGCCGGGTCGTTGACGTACACGCCACGGCGGCCGAGGCGGCGGCCCTGGCCGTCGTAGACGACGTAGTGGTTGAACTCCCAGAAGAGGACGGCCGGCGGGCTCACCCCGGCGAGCGCCGCCAGGTCCATCTGCATGCCCTTGGCGTTCAGCCCGTAGCCGCGGGCGGCCTTGAGGAGGTTGCCGGCGCGGGAGCCGTCGCGGGAGACGCCGCAGGCGATGCGCAGCTCCTCCAGGGGAACGAAGCGGCCGTAGTGGCCGAGGACCATGGCCAGCGCGGCGGCGCCGCACTCCACCGCCTCCATCTGCAGCACGGTGGGGGTGCGCACGGCCCGGGGCGCCCTGCCGCGGGGGGCGGGCCTGCCGCGCGACGGGCGGCGGCGCGCGCCTGCCCGGGGCGCGTGCCGGTGGGCGGTCACGGGAGCAGCCAGTCGACGGGGCGCTGCGCGGAAAGGTGCACGGCCGCGGTGACGGGCGTGGTGGAGTCGACGGTGTACGGGGGCCCGTCGTCGGAGGACCACCGGTAGCCGGATCGGGTGCCGGCGCGCTCCAGTTGGACGAGCACCGCGACGGGGTTGCCCTGCCGGGTGAACCGGGCGGCGAGCCGGGGGTCGCCGAGGAAGCCGGTGAGCTGCGCCGGCGTCTGCGGGGTGCGGCCGACGGCCCGGACGCGGCCGCGCAGCACGCCGAACCGCTGCCGGGGGGCGGACTGGACGTCCAGGTCGACGCGGGCGCCGACGGGGACGGCCGCGGCGCTTCCGCCGGTGACGTACAGCAGGGCGACCAGGGGTTCGCCGGGGTCGCGCACCTTCTCCACGGTCGCGACGTCCGCGCCGGTGGCCAGGACGGCGCCGGTTCTGGCGGAGAGCGTCGTCACCCGCCCGCCGGCGACGGCGCGCACCGTCCGGCTGCCCCGGTCGGTGGCGACCTCCAGCAGGGGTGCGCCCGGGGGCAGCAGCTCGCCCTCCTTCGCGAGGACTCCGGTGACTTGTCCGGCAAAGGGGGTTTGCAGTAGGTAACTACCTTCGGAATGGGTGAGAATGCCGGAGGCGGTCAATTTGGAAGAAACCGATCCGGTACCTGCCCAAAAGGCCGCTGCCGCCATGACGGCGACCGTTACGGCCAGCACCAGCCGGCCTTGCGGGCGGGCATAGCGCAGGGGCACGTCGAGCTCTTCGGGTGATTGCAGCTTGGCGAGTGCCTTTTTACGGAACTGCACGAACCATTCCTTCTACTGCATTCGCCCCGAACGGTGGGGGCCGACCGTTAAACGGGTGCCGAATTATCTGGGCGAAAAGAGCGGCCGGGGCCGGGGCAGCCATGAACCCCGGGCCGCGCGGGCTCCGGGGTTCACGGGCCTTGCGGCTCAGAGACCGGCGACACCGGCGTGGGTGTGGACGCCGGCGATGCCCGCGACCTGGCCGGGGAGGGCCTGCGCGGCGTGCACCGTCTGCAGGGAGTCCACGAGGTTGTGGACGTCGCCGGTCACGGCGCCGACGAGGCCGCCGGACACCGCGGCGATACCGCCGGAGACGGCGTCCAGCTCTGCGTCGGCGATCTCACGGGTCTCGATGTTGTCACGCATGTGTGCGCACCTTTCATTGGTCCGGCTGTTTATCGAAGGCCACAGCGTCCCGGTCGGAATCGACCACCGTCCGGAGAACCGCTGCGGTGCGCAGATATAAGCACGCGGACGGGCAGCACAGCCAACTCCGCGCATGCCTGCCGGCGGGCGGACGCACCGTTTCCGTGACGGCCTTTCTCATTTATTCGCCGAATCATTACAAGTCCTTCACAGGATCGAGTAACAGATATCCGCCCTCCCGCGCCCTCGCGGAACATAGACGGACACACGCGCATCAAGCGCGCCGGGCATAACCGGGCATACCGAGAAGCACTGCGGGGGCTGCGCAGCGACCGGGCAAAAGTTGTGGAGATTTGCTGAAGCGACAGCCGGTGAAGGGGCTGTTACCCGGGGTACAGCCCGGGCCGCGCGGCGCGCCTCAGTTCGCTGACGCGCCCGCCTGCGCCGCCTGCGCGTCCCCCGCCTTGCGGCGGGCCCGGTGGGCCGCGGCGGAGGCGCGGTTGCCGCAGATGAGGGGGGAGCAGAAGCGGCGGGACTGATTGCGGGAGGTGTCGACGAAGACCTCGGCGCAGCGGTTGCCCACACAGACGTGCAGCCGCTCCGTTCCGCTGGTGGTGACGACGGCCAGCAGGCCCATCGCGGCATTGGCGGCGTACTGGTCGACCGGGGACGCGGCCGGGGACGCGACGTGCAGGTGCCAGGAGCCGTCGTGGTCCGTGTAGTGGGGCACGGCGTGGTGCTCGGCGAGGACGCGGTTGAGCAGCGTGACGGCGGTCGGCGCGTCGGGGGCGTCGAAGACTTCGCGCAGGACGGGCCGGAGCCGGTGGGCGGCGGCGAGGTCGTCCTCGGTCAGCGGGGCCGCGGGGGACATGCCGTGGTCGGCGAACAGGGCCGACAGCCCGTCAACTTCCGGCAGTTTTTCGATATTTCGCACGATGTTGTAGGTGTTGACCAGGTCTTCAGCCAGCGTCACCGAAGCCTCTGAGTAACTAGTAAACCGCACCATGACTCCGTACTATGGCTTCCTGTCGGTGCCACCGCACGCATGGTGGCGCGGCGCCGCACCCTGTTGCCCGCTCCGAAGCAGAGGGCTCGATGGATTCACAAAAGGCATTACCCACCCCTGTCTCGACAGCGGACACCCATTCTCCCCCGGCCGGCTTCCGGGAGGAAGTGCTGTTCGGGCTGCGGGCCGCCGTCCCCCTGGCCGTGGCCGTGTTCTGCTTCGCCGTGTCGTTCGGCATGGTCGCCCGCGCCGCGGGCATGGGGGTCCTGGCCCCGCTGGTGATGTCCCTGACCACCTTCGCCGGGTCCGCGCAGTTCGCCGCCGCGTCGGTGCTGGGCACGGGCGGCGGGATCGCCGCGGCGATCGTGGCCGCGGTCCTGCTGAACTCCCGGTACCTCCCCATCGGGATCAGCGTCGCGCCGGCGATGACCGGTGGAGTGCTCAAACGCTTCCTGTCAGCCCAACTGGTGGTCGACGAGTCCTGGGCCGTGGGCCACATCGGCAACGGCCGCTATTCCCGCGGGCGGCTGCTCGGCGCCGGCGTCCTGGTCTACGCCGCCTGGGTGGGCGGCACGGCGGTCGGGCTGCTGGGGGCGCGCTATCTGGGCGACCCCGAGCGCTTCGGCCTGGACGTGGTCTCCCCCGTCCTGTTCATCGCCCTGCTCAAGGGGCAGATCACCAGCCGCAAGGCGCTCGCCGCCTCCGTACTGGGAGTCGCCATCGCCCTGACCCTGGTGCCGTTCGCGTCGCCGGGCGTCCCATTGATCGCGGCCACCGCCGCCTGCCTGCTGGGGTTGAGGAAGCGATGAGCGGAGTATGGCTCGCGGTGCTCCTGGTGGGGGCCGTCTCCATGGTGCTCAAGGCCACCGGCCCGGTCCTGCTCGGCGGCGAGGAGCTGCCGGACGCCATGCAGCGGGTCGTCACCCTGATGGCCCCGACCCTCCTGGCCGCGCTGATCGCCACCCAGATGTTTGGTGACGGCAAGGCGTTGGTGATCGACGCCCGTGCCGTGGGCCTGGTGGTGGGCGCCTTCGGAGTGTGGCGGAAGTGGCCGACCCTGCTCGTGGTGGTGCTGGGCGCCGCCGCGACGGCCCTGACCCGGCTGGCGACCTGACGGCGGGCACCCCCGCCGCCCCGACCCCGAACCCCAGGGAGATCCCGATGGTCACCACCGGAACCGGCACCGAGGTCCTCCGGGACGACGGCACCGCCGGCGCCGAGGTCCCGTCCACCGCGGCCCTGTGGGACGCCTCCGTCCGCCTGGGCGTCCCCCTCGGCGTGCCGCCCGTGCCGCTGCGGCCGGCCGCACCGGGCATGCGCTGCACCGGACCGCTGCGCCGGGTGCGGCACACCCAGGGCGTGGTGTCGATCTTCGAGGGGCTGGACGCCGCCGTGGCCGGTGAGGTCCTGCTCATCGACAACGACGGCCGCACGGACGAGGCGTGCGTGGGTGACCTCGTCGCCATCGAGGCCCGGCTGGCCGGTGTCGCGGGCCTGCTGGTGTGGGGCTGCCACCGGGACACCGACGAACTCGCCGAGATCGGCCTGCCGGTGTTCAGCCTCGGCCCTTGCCCGGCGTCGCCGCGGCAGCGCCCGCGGGACGAGGCGCCGCCGGCCGGGACGCCCCCCTTCGAGGCGCGGGACGGCGACACGGTGGTGGCCGACGCCGACGGGGTCCTGACCGTTCCCGCGGCGGCCCGGCAAGGCGTGCTGGCCACGGCCGGCGGGATCGTCCGCGCCGAGCGGATCCAGGCCGATCTGGCCCTGCGCGGGATCAGCCTGCGCGACCAACTGGGCTGGGAGCAGTACCTCGCCCGCCGGCGGGAGGACCCCGGCTACACCTTCCGGTCCCATCTCGCCCGGGTGAACGGAGCGCTGGAATAGTCGAGTTGACCGCCATGGGCGAGCGACCCGCCGCCGCGCAGCATCGTCGTGCGCCGCTTCTGCGGCCCGCACTGCGGTGCTCCGTCCCGGGGGCAGAGCCCGGCTCCGCCGGGGGTGAGCGTGTCCATGGAAGGTTCCTCGTCTCCTCGTCGGCGGTTTCGTCCGGCAGGACGTTCTGCGGGCCCCGGCCCG
This sequence comes from Streptomyces sp. NPDC046215, assembly GCF_040646215.1. Taxonomy (NCBI): domain Bacteria; kingdom Bacillati; phylum Actinomycetota; class Actinomycetes; order Kitasatosporales; family Streptomycetaceae; genus Streptomyces; species Streptomyces sp. NPDC046215. Next base: position 92,594 of record NZ_JBEYZW010000005.1, read on the forward strand.
GCCCTCGGTGGACCCCCGCCGCCGGGGGCCGGACCGGGACCCGCAGAACGGCCCGGAAGGCGGACGTTCGCAATGGTGCAGGACGCTCAGGAAGAGGCCGTGGGCAAGTGCGTACGGACGAAGTCGAGTTGGCGGTGGAACATCGCCACGCGTTCCTCCACGGCGGTGACGCTGTGCCCGGCGTCGTACTCGTGGAACAGGTGCGGCACACCGCGCTCCGCGAGCCGGCCGGCGTACGCGCGGGCCTGCTCGACGGGGCAGCGGGCGTCGTTGGTGCCGGCGCAGATGAACACGGGCGCGCACACGTCGTCGACGTAGGTGACGGGCGAGGCGTCCCGGTAGCGCTCGGGGACCTCCTCGGGCGAGCCGCCGAAGAGGCTGCGGTCGAGCGCCTTGATCTCCTCCATGGCCTGGTGGTGGGCGTCCGCGCAGTCGGCGACGGGCGCGCCGGCCAGCCCCAGCGCCCAGTCCTTGGGCTGGACGCCCAGCGCGAGGAGGGCGAGGTAGCCGCCCCACGACCAGCCGGCCACCACCAGGCGGCCGGGGTCGGTGATGCCCTGGTCCACCGTCCACTGGCGCACGGCGGCGACGTCCTCCAGCTCGGTGAGGCCGACCCGGGCCCGCAGGGCCTCGGTCCACGCCTGGCCGTAGCCGGTGGATCCGCGGTAGTTGACCCGCACCACCGCGAAGCCGTGGTCGACCCAGGCGGCGACGGTCGGGTCGAAGGCGTCCTGGTCCTGGTCGTCGGGGCCGCCGTGCAGCAGGAACACCGCCGGGTGCGGGCCGGGTCCGGCGTCGGGCACGCTCAGCAGGGCGTGGATGCGGCCGCCGGGGCCGTCGACCCACAGGTCGCGGGCCTCGGTCGTCAGCGGCGGCACCCGGTGCGGGGCCGGGAAGCCGGGGTCCGCCAGCAGGCCGCGGAACCGCGGGGGCCGGGCGGAGCTCGACCACAGCAGCCAGGCGTCGCCGTCCGGCCGGGTGCGGGCGTGCTCGATCGTGCCGGCGGGGGTCTCCAGCCGGGTCAGCTCCCCGCCGCGCACGTCGTAGCGGTAGGCGGTCGAGCGGGCCTCGAAGTCGTGGACGACCAGCAGGGAACGGGCGTCCTGGAACCACTCCACCGACACGTCGCCGGGCAGGCCCAGGCCGATCTCCGTGCGCTCGCCGGTGCGCGGGTCGAAGATCACCGGTTCCCAGCGGTCGTTCCGCTGGTGCTGGAGCAGCAGCCGGTCGTCACCCCGCACGGGGGAGAAGCCGACGGCCTCCAGGCCGCCCTCGTCGTCGGCGAGATCGGCGACGGTGGAGCCGTCCGCGGCGGCGAGGATCCGCACGCCCAGGTCCCACAGGTCGCCGCGCTCGCTGTGCGCGATGACGGCCAGGTCCAGGGAGCGGGAGAGGTCCACGGCGAAGGCGGGCTCGTCGTGCCGGTAGAGGGTGCGGGCCGAACCGCCGGGCAGCACCAGGTGGACGGCGACGCCCTCCTCGGTCGAGCAGCCGAGGAGGGCGTGGCCGCCCAGCCCGACGGCCAGCCCCGAGGGCCAGTACAGGCCGGTGGAGGGCACGGCGGGCTCGTCCGGTCCGCCCTCGAAGGGCTGGCGCATCCACTGGCCGTACTCGTCGCCGCCCGCGTCGGCGAACCACCACACCGCCTCGCCGGACGCCTCGATCGCGCACTGCTGCGTGCCCGACGGGCGGTCGGTGACCTGACGCAGGGTGCCCGCCGCGCGGTCCCAGCAGTACACCTGGGCGACGCCGGACGCGTCGCCGACGAACACACAGCGCTGCGGGGCGCTCTTGGCCCACGCGGGAAGGGTGAAGCGGGGCGCGCGGAAGCGCTGCTCCCACAGGGGGGTGTCCGCCGTCTGCGGCCGGGGTGCGGTCATCGGTGGGGTTCTCCTACGGCTCCGTCGGGTGCCCGCGCCCTCCCGCGACAGGAGAACGGCGGGCTTCGGGCAGGGTGGGGCACCAGGCAGCCGGAACCGCCGGTGCGGCCCTCGGGCCGGACCGGCGGTGGCGGGTCAGTGACAGCCGCAGTTGGCCGCGGTGACGCGGTTCATGCGCCGCCGGGGCCGCTCGCCGCCGGCCTCGGTGCCGGTGCCGGCCAGCGGCTCGGTGCTCCCGGCGGCGGTGACCGTGCTCGTCGAACAGGCCAGCGTCAGCTGGTAGGGCGTCTGCGGGAGGGAGCCCAGGACCAGGTGGACGGACGCCTGCGCCTTGCCCGCGGAGGCGGAGTTGGCCTCGGTGTTGAACGGCAGCGGCTGCGAGGCGGTGCTGAGGCCGAATTCGATGCCCGACACCATGGAGTGGTCCGGGTGCTCGGCGAAGAGGCTCTCCAGCGCCGCGGCGGCGGTGCCCGATCCGGTGGCGGCGGCCTTGAGGTCGGTGACCTCCCCGTCCTCGACCGTGAGGACGAGCGGGTAGTGGGACAGCCCCGTCAGCTGCTCGTACAGCTCGTGGCGGCGGGCGTCGCCGTCGGTGCGGCTGCGGACGACCGGCCAGCCCTTGACGGCGACCTGGCCGGAGAAGGCCGTTCCGGTGGTGTCGGCGCCCAGCCGCAGCCGGCCCGTCGGGGCCAGCTGGACCGAGCCCGGCTTGAACACCCCGAGGTCGGAGCGCGTCCAGTTCGGGTGGGTGGTGGTCAGCTTCGCGACGGATCCGGTGAGCGGGTCCTCGATCTGCACTCCGCCCGCGGTCTCCAGGGCGGCGGTCAGCTTCGCGGCCCGGCGCTCCACCTCGTCGGGGTCGGTCCGCTCCAGCGCTTCCAGCAGGGAACGCGTCTGGTCGAGCGCGAGCGGGCCGGTGCCCATGCGGAGGGCGGCGACGGTGCGCCCGGGGCCGATCTCGACGGTCGGTGCCGTCAGCAGGGCGTCCGTTCCGGCGATGACCAGGACGTCGGATCCCTCGGGCACCTCGGACCGCAGGACGTCCGCCAGCGGGCGGCCGGGCTCCACGGCGACGGTGGCGCATTTCTCGTAACGCTGTGCGGACTCGATCTGGAAGGAGTCGGCGAGCGCCTTTTCCAGGACGAGCACGAACTGGTGACGGCCTGCCGGAAACTGGCGGTAGCTCTCAGGACGGACGACAATCACGCGACACCCCCAGATGTGTATATTGCGTCTCGGCGAGGCGGGTCGAGTCAGCACCTCGACCCGCCTCGCACTGGGCTGTGTCAGCGGACCAGCCCGTTACTCGGGTCAGCCCAGGAGGGTCCCGAGGTAGTTGCTGTTCTTGCGAACCTTGATGGTCTTCTTCATGGGAAACACCCCCTCTCCCCTTCGCGGCGGCCGGGTCCCGGGGGATTAGCCCAGGAGGGTCCCGAGGTAGTTGCTGTTCTTGCGAACCTTGATGGTCTTCTTCATGGAGAACACCCCCTCTCGCAATATCAGCGGCCGGGTCCCGGGGAATCAGCCCAGGAGGGTCCCGAGGTAGTTGCTGTTCTTGCGAACCTTGATGGTCTTCTTCATGGGTGCCACCTCCCGCCGTTGTTTATTTTTTCTTTCGAGCGCTCCCCCGCGTCCGGTGACGGCCGGTCAGCCGGCCATACGGACACTGGGAGCGCCGCCTTTGTTGCCCAGCACCACTTCACCGCTCTCGGTGTAGACGGTGGTGTCGGGCGAGATGATGTCGAGGTGGTACTGGGTGAAGGGCGTGAGCCCGAGTCCCCAGTGGAGGCAGCCCTGGTCGCCTCCGTACACCTCGTTCATCGCGTGGTTGCCCGGCAGGATGTCCAGGCTGGTATTGAGGGCGTGTCCGATCTCCCAGACCAGGGTGTAGCGGGAGTCGATCTCGAACATCGCCTCGAAGGTCTTGGCGACCGGGGCGCCGGCGGGGCGGTGCGGCCGCAGGGAGGTGATCGAGCCCTTGCGCACCTGGGCGATCACCGCCTCGTGCTCCAGCCCGGCCAGCTTGCCCTGCAGGCGCGCCTGGTCCTTGCGGGTGAAGGACGGGGTGCCGTTGTGCAGGATGGGGAATCCGCGCAGAGCGATGTCCCCTTCCAGCGGCAGGTGCAGGCTCTCGTCGAATTCGACGATCTGCATCGGCAGGACGCTGATCTCGCCCGAGGGGACGATCTGCTGCTCGCCCCACTCCAGCGGGCCGGCCTGCTGGTTCCAGACCAGGTCGTCGGCGAGGTGGTCCAGCACGGCTCGGGTGCCATGGCGTTCGTCGACATAGACCAGGTGGTCCGTGGATTCCGCCAGCTCGAAGAACCGGTCGCTGAACTCGGCCTGTTCCTGTGCCGAGGTGCGCTCGATCACTCCGATGAAGTGCCGGATGATCTCCAGGTCGGTCGGGGTGGAATTGCACGCCATGCCCATGAGCTTGCGCCGCGGGCCGAGCGCCTCCTCCGACGGGGACTCGAAGAATCGGTACGGGGAGATCACCAACGAGTGCGATTCCTGAGGAATCGTTTCTTCGGCGAGCATTTTCTCAAAGTCGTCGCCGGGCCCCAGGATGATCGTCCGGTACTCCTTATAGGGGGCGTCCTTGACGATCTCGAACTCTTTTTCCGTCTCCTGATTGGTAATCAAACAGAAGACGCTTCCCTCGGCCGGACCGAACTGGCTGAACCGAGCGGGATTGATCTTAATTGCCATATCGGGCTTACCCCCAGGTGGCTGCTGACCTGTCGTTAGAAAACCGTACGGCGGGAAGTCCGCGCAATACGATCAGGTACATCGGCTGGATTGCGTGCGGGTTTAAACCTTCACTTGACCGCATTGCGGCCTACATACCATTGGTCCGGATTGGCAGGGGTCTCGCGGGAGTTCGCCCACCGGCCCGCCGGGCCACGGCCGTCCGTAATCTCACTATTCATCCGGTGACGCGGCTTTCGCCCCATACCAGAATGATCTATTCCGAGGCCGGCGCGCCCACCCTCGTCCGACCACCCTCCAGGGGCGGCGACACGCCTGCCGACTCGCTTTCAGCCATGATCGACAGGCGTTGGCATACCTACGGGGCAAGGACCGCAGGAAGCGGGGCAGCGAGCCCCGGTGTGACGTGAATCACTGACCAATCCGCTCAGGTCGGGCGATCGGACGATGGCGGGGCCCGCGCGGCACGAACGCAGGCCGCCGGACCACCGGAAGAATCGCTGCCGTACGGCGTTCACTGTGTCCGGAAATCGCGAACTCGTGTCTGAGACAAGAAATTTGACGGTCCGACAGCTGCAGCACGGGAAGGCGGTCTGACGGGTCAGCGCCCGGTGAACAGGTTGCGCACCCGTCGACGCGCCCGCCCGGCGGCCGGGTAGGTGTCGTCGTCAGCCGTGTCGTCCGGCCCCTGGAGCACCGTCCAGCTGACCGCGGAGACGGCCGGTTCCAGGGACAGCCGGCTCACGGCCTCTTCGAGGAGGCTGTCGTCCCGCCGCTCGGTGGTGAGGTCGGCTGCGACGGTCACCTTGCCCTCCGTCTCCGCGTCCCGGCTGTACACCGAGTGCAGCCGGAAGCCCGGACGGGCCACGGCCTGGACGACGAGGGTGCGGATGTGGGCCTCCTCGGGCGCGGTGCAGACGGCCTCGAAGTGGTAGTCCGTGACCACCTCCGCTCCCCCGCGCGGCTCCCGGTCCAGGCCCCGGGCCAGTGGGCGGAGCAGGGTGTTGGCGCAGACCACGCCTGTCGTGCCGAGGGCCGCGACAATGTACAGACCGGTTCCGGCGAGGGCGCCGACGGCCGCCGAACACCACAGCGTGGCCGCGGTGTTGAGGCCGCGGATGCTCAATCCGTCCCGCATGATGACGCCCGCGCCGAGGAAGCCGATGCCGGAGACGATCTGCGCGGCGACCCGTGAGCCGTCGTAGCCGGCCGTGCTCGTCGCGGTGGAGAAGCCGTACTCCGAGAGCAGGACGAAGAGGGCGGATCCGGCCGCCACCAGCGCGTTGGTCCGCAGCCCTGCCATGCGGGCCCGCCATTGGCGCTCCAGTCCGATGATCGCACCGAAACCCAGGCCGGCCGCGATGTTGGCCGCCATGTGCCATTCGTTGACGATGGCCACGATCCACCCTTCTCGTCGTGTTGTGTCTCTCTTATCGGCCGGTCACGGCCGGGTGCTGAACCGCCGGACGTGGGTGAGGGCGCGGCAGCGGCGTCCGTGTGCCGGCCCGGGGCAGGCCGGAGCACCCCAGGGGACTCGGGCGTGCGGGCAGACAGGGAGAGCCGGGCGGCCCGGAGCGGGGGAAGACGCGCGACAGCACCGGCGGCACAAGGGCCGCGGTGTCAGTTCAGCGGACGATCAGCGCGGTGCTCGGCGGATCGGGAGCGGGACCGGCATGCTGTGGCGAGGACTTCCCTCGGGACTCCGACTGGTCATCCCGATCACCTCCTCGCTGGTACGGACAGCACAGGCGCCACGCGGAGAAATCACGCGGAATACGGCCGGAGCGGCACCTTCAGCCCCTAGCTTGCCATAAGACATCAAGCCGCCCGTCAAAGGCGGGTCATGCGAAGGTCAAGCCATGGGCAGAGTTCTGAGCGGTGCCGGCCGGGGGGCGCGGAGGACGCCGGGCGGCCGCCGGCGGGTGGCGCGCTGGTGTGCCGGGGTGCTGCTGGCCCCGGTGAGCGCGGTCCTGCTGTGCCGGGCGGGCGGGGTGGACGGGACCACGCCGGTTCCCCAACTTCTCGCGTTCCTGCCGTGGTTGCTGGTGCCCGCGGTGGTGGCACTGGTGCTGTCGGCGGGCGGGCGCTGGCCCGTGGGCTGCGTGTGGGGGCTGCTCGCGGTCGGCGTCACGGGGTTCTTCCTGCGCCCGCACGACACCGGGCGGCCGCCGCCGACCGGGCCGGTGCGAGCCCAACTGCGCGTTCTCACCGCCAACCTGGAGTTCGGCGGGGCCACTCCGGGCCTGCTGGAGGCGCTGCGCCGGGAGCGGCCCGACCTGGTCGCGGTGCAGGAGTGCGCGCCCGCGGTGTGCGGGGCCGCACTCGAAGGTGCCGAGGTGCGGGCGGCGTATCCGTTCCGCCGGATCGTCGGCGGGGGTGACGCGGAGGGGTCGGCGATCCTCAGCAGGTTTCCGCTGGAGCCCGACGGCGGGGTGCGCGGGAGGCTGGCGATGCCGGGGGCGCTCGTGCGGGTGCCGGGGAGCGGGGGTGAGGTGAGGTTGCGGTTCCAGGTGGCGCACCCGATGCCGCCGGTGCCGGGCGGGGTGGGGGTGTGGCGTACGGAGCTGGGCCGCATCCGGGACATGGCGGCCGGGCGGGGTGCGGTGGCGACCGTCATCGCGGGCGATTTCAACGCCTCGCAGGACCACGCGGCGTTCCGCGCGGTCCTGGACACCGGGATGCGCGACAGCGCGGCGGCGGTGGGCCGGGCGCGGACGCCCACGTGGCCCGCCGGGTCGCAGCGGCTGGGGGTGCGGCTGGGGGTGCGGCTTGGGGTGCAGATCGACCATGTGCTGGTCAGCGCCGCTGTCGAGCCTCGGTCGGCGCGCTTTTTGGACTTGGGCGGCACGGACCACCGGGCGTTGGTGGTCGATGCGGGGCTGCGGGGCTGACGAGACTTCGACTGCGGGTCCGTCGTTGCCGCGTTGCCGCGTTGCCGCCTGCGGCGGGGCCGTTGTTCTGCCGCCTGCGGCGGCGAGCGCCCTGCGGGCGCGTCCTCAAACGCCGGACGGGCTGGTGGTGGCTGAGCTCAGCCACCACCAGCCCGTCCGGGGGCACCTCCTGGGGGCACCCCCAGCGGTAGCTGGGGGAGCTTGAGGACACCGCCGCGCAGCGGTGGTGCACCCCCATGCCCCGCCGGCCAGGCACCGCCGTGAGAGACACTAAGGGGATGTCGTCACCACGCCGCACCTGTCCCGTCTGCTCCCGCGAGATCGCCGTCGTCGGCGGGCGCTACGCCCGCCACGACCCGCCGGGCCGCCGCGCGTCGTACGACCTCATCTCCTGCCCCGGCTCGCGCCGCTCGGCTCCGCTGCTGTCGACGGCGCCGCGGCTCTTCGACCCGGAGGAGCCGCCGATGGAGGGGCAGCAGCAGCTCTTCTGACCCCCGTCAGGGGGAGTTTTCCCCACCGACTCCCCGCCTCCCGGCGCCACATAATGGCGGCGCGGCCCGCCCGGCCGTCCCCGGAGCCGGCCGGCTCCCCGAGAAAGGCGCAGGTCAGATGGTGCGGTTGGGTCGACGCATGGTGGGGGATGGCTTCCTGGCCCTCCGGCGGTCGCTGACGCTGTGGCGGCTGTCGATCGTCGCGACGGCCCTCTCGCTCACGGTCGCCATGATGGTGCTGCTGCTCGGCACGGGCCTGGGCCTGCTGATGATGCCGCGCACGGTGGCGGCGGTGCGACGGCTCGCCGACCGGCAGCGGGAGCTGGCCGGCCGCTGGTCCGGTGAGCCGATACCCGACCCGTACGAGCCCCCGCCCTCCCCGGCCCCCACGGGCGTCCTCGCCCGCTGCGCCCGGCTCGTCAGGGACGGCCAGACCTGGCGCGACTGGCTGTGGGTGACGCTCGACCCGATCGTCGGCGGCCTGCTGGCGATCCTGCCCGGCGCGCTGTTCCTGGCCAGTTTCTGGGGCATCGGCATGGTGTTCTACGGCGTCCCCCTCCACCGGCACCTGGACGGCCTGCACTTCGAATTCATCCCGATCCTGGGGCAGCGCACGGCCCTGCTGGCGAGCGTCACGGGCCTGGCCCAGATCCCCTTCTCCCTCTGGGCCGCCCCGCGCCTCGTCCGCGCCCACGGCCGCTGGACCCGCTCCCTGCTCGCGCCGAGCGCGACCGCGCGGATGGCCCACCGCATCGAGCACCTGTCCGCCACCCGTACCGACGCCGTGGACGCCCAGATGGCCGAGATCCGCCGCATCGAACGCGACCTCCACGACGGCGCCCAGGCCCGCCTGGTGGCCATGGGCATGACGCTCGACGCGGCCACCCACCTGCTGGAGAGCGACCCCGGGGCCGTCCGCGCCCTGCTCATCGAGGCCCGGGAGTCCTCCTCCAAGGCCCTGGAGGAACTGCGCGACCTCGTCCGCGGCATCCACCCGCCCGTCCTCGCGGACCGCGGCCTCGCCGACGCGGTCCGCGCCCTGGCCCTGGTCTGCCCGCTCCCCACCGAGGTCACCGTCGAACTGCCCGGGCGCCCCGAGCCGCCCGTGGAGTCCGCCGCCTACTTCGCCGTCTCGGAGGTCCTGACCAACGCCGCCAAGCACGCCGGCGCCGAAAAGGCCCTCGTCGACCTCCGTTACGATCAAGGAATGCTGCGGATCGCCGTCACCGACGACGGGCACGGCGGCGCGGACCTCACCCGGGGCACGGGCCTGCGCGGCATCCAGCGCCGCCTCGCCACCTTCGACGGCACCCTGACCGTCCACAGCCCTGCCGGCGGCCCGACCCTGGTGACGATGGAGCTCCCGTGCGTATTGTCCTCGCCGAAGATCACTTCCTCCTGAGGGACGGCCTGGTCCGCCTCCTGGGCGCCTTCGGCCACGAGGTGACGGCGGCCGTCGACAACGGCCCCGACCTGCTGACGTCCCTCACCGCCTGCCGCCCCGACCTCGCGATCGTCGACGTCCGCCTCCCACCCGGCTTCGCCGACGACGGCCTCCGCGCCGCACTGGCCGCCCGCCGCGAGCTGCCCGGCCTGCCCGTGCTCCTGCTGTCGCAGTACGTGGAGCCGCTGTACGCGCACGAGCTGCTGGCGGACGGGGCGGGCGCGGTGGGCTACGTCCTGAAGGACCGGGTCTCCAACGGCGCGGTCTTCATGGACACGATCCGCCGGGTGGCGGCCGGCGGCACGGTGATGGACCCGGAGGTCGTCACGAAGCTGCTGACCGCGAAGGCGCGGGACCGCCAGGTATCGGCACTCACGCCACGGGAACGGGACGTCCTGGAATGCCTGGCGCAGGGCCGCTCGAACGCGGGCACAGCGGAGGCCCTCTTCATCACGGAGAAGGCGGTGGCCAAGCACATCGGCAACATCTTCCCGAAGCTGGGCCTCCACGCGTGCGAGTCGGACAACCGCCGGGTGCTGGCGGTACTGGCGTACCTGGGCGCTGACGTCAGCGCAGGGAGCCGGCTTTGAGGGCACGTATGAGGGCGGCGAGGTGGCGGGGGGTGAGGGTGAGGGTGGTTCGGGGGGTGTCGCTCTCGCGGAGGTGGATGCGGTTGGGGCCGGAGGCGAGGTTGAGGCAGGCGTCGCCCTCGCTGCAGTAGCTGGACTTCTGCCAGATTTGAGTCACTGTCTTCCCCCTTCACGGTCGAACCTGCCTGCCTTGACGGTACGTATGAATCGGGCGAGGTGGTGGGTGGTGAAGGCGAGAGTGGGGCCGGGGGTGTCACTCTCGCGGAGCCGGATGCCATCGGGGGTAGTGATGACGACCAGGCAGGCGTTGCCCTCACTGCAGTAGCTGGACGTGCGCCAGGCGGGCGTCACCGCAGTTCCGGGGCGGCGAGTCGCCCGGCTTTGACCGCCCGTATGAGGGAGCGCATCTGCGGCGGATCCGTGAACAGCACGACGTCAGGCGTATCGCTTTCGCGCAGCAGAATATGGGCGGGTGTCGCGGCGAGATTGAGGCAGGCGTTGCCTTCGCCACTGAATGAGGACTTCAGCCAAGCCTGTGTGGACAACTCATTCACCTTCCAGGGTCGGGATGATGCTCTTGATGAGTTCGCGGGAGTCGGCCTCACCGAGCGCGACGGCCTCCATCCGATCCAACACGATGCGATAGCGTTCAAGTTGTGCCTGCGCATCGAGCAGTTCCGAACCGTGCTCGGTGTCCAACTGCACGGTGTCCAGCTGGGGTACGGGGCCCACGGCGTAGGAGATCGACTGGCCCGAACCCGGGAACGTCCCGGCGTCGAAAGGAATCACCAGCACCGTGATGTGCTCGCGGTTGCTCATTTCGACGATGTGCCGCAGCTGCTCTCGTGCGGTACCGGGCCCTCCGAAGCGCATGCGCAGAGCTGCTTCATGAACGATGGCGGTGTAAGGCGTCGGGTCGCTGCGGTAGAGCACCTCCTGCCGCTTGATGCGATGAGATACGCGGTGCTCCACCTCAGGTGGCGGAAGCTGCGGCACCACTTGCCGGAAGATCTCCCGAGCGTGTTCGGCTGTCTGGAGAAGGCCGGGCAAGTGGGAGATGAATGCCGTACGCAACGCCACCGCGTGGTGCTCCAGCTCCGCCAGGTCGAGGAGCCCTGCGGGGAGAATTTCCCGGTACTCCTCCCACCAGCCTTTCTTCCGGTCCTCGGCCATCCCGATCAGGGCATCCACCAACTCCTGGTCGGCGCAGCTGTAGTTACGAGCAAGCGCACGCAGGCGGTCGGCGCTCACGCCGAAGCGGCTGGCCTCGATGTTGCTGATCTGCGCCTGGTTGGTGCCCAGCAGGCGGCCGGCCTCGGTTGAGGACATGCCTGCCCGTTCCCTCAGCTTCCGAAGCTCTGCTCCGAGGCGGAGTTGACGCGCCGTCGGGCTGGTTCTCACGGGCATCTTTTGTTTCTTCCTCCTGCTCGCGCACACCGTGCGTCACTCACACGGGTGCGGCATGAGCCATTTTGCCGATCTCGCTAAATAACTTCAGCGGAACGCGCTACGGTGTGGCGCAGGCCACTCACCCGGCCCACCGCAAACGCGGAAGCGCACCGAACTGCCCGTAGGGCACCCGGCATTGACACCGCGCGGTACTCACGCTCGCCACCTCCTCCAAGGAGCCTCCATGGCCACCGTATCCCCGGAGAACCTCTGGTCGTACACGCTCAACCTGCCGCATGACCCCCGTTCGACAGGCATCGCGCGTCTCACCTTGCGCGGGATCCTCCGCAGTCACGGACGTTCCGAACTGGTGGACGATGCCGTGCTGTTGACAAGCGAGCTCGTGACGAACGCGTACCGCAACTCCGAGGGCCCGGCGGAGTTGCGGGTCAGGGAGCGGCCGGAGGTGGGGGTGCGGATCAGCGTGTGGGACACGAACCCGACCGTACCGGCCCCGTTCGATACGCCACCGGGTGATCGGGAGCGCGCGGGCCGGGCCGGCAAGGCCCAGGCCCACGGCCTGCTGATCGTCCGCTTCTGTGCGGAGAACTGGGGTAGTCACACGTTCGGCGGCCCGTACTCCGGTGTCGGCTTCCGCGGCAAGTTCCTCTGGTGCGAACTCGGCGGTAAGTCCCCGTCCGACTGGGGCCGGGGGCGGTTGCGTCGCGTCAGGCAGTGAGGCCCGGTGTCCCCAACGAACCGCTAAGGCCCTCAGCGGCGCGCGAATGACCCGATATGGGCGATATGCAAGCCCCCGAAATCCCGTTAGCGGTACGTTCGGGACGCCCGCCCCGCCAGGGCGCCGGCTCCTGGCCGAATAGTCCCTCTCCCCGTGATCCCCGGCGCCGACTACCGTGCCACGACGCGGGGGTTCGCTCGGGCAAAGAGGGGGCTGACGTACGTGTTCTACTGCGTGTTCAAGTCCGTGGTGCTGATCCCGCTCCTGCGGTGGCTTCTCCGGCCGCGGGTGGAGGGGCTCTGCCACGTACCGCGGACGGGGGCCGCGATCATCGCGGGGAATCATCTGTCTTTCTGCGACCACTTCCTGATGCCGACGGTGATCAAGCCGCGGATCTCCTTCCTGGCCAAGATGGAGTACTTCACCGTCCCCGGGCTCAAGGGCCGCTTGATGGCGGGGTTCTTCCGGGCGATCGGGGCGATTCCGGTGGACCGTTCCGGACGGCAGGAGGCGCAGGCGGCGGTCGAGACGGCGCTGGACGTCCTGCGGAGCGGCCGGCTGATGGGCATCTACCCGGAAGGGACCCGCTCGCACGACGGCCGGCTGTACAAGGGGAAGGTCGGCGTGGCGGAGATGGCGCTGAAGGCGGGGGTTCCGGTGATCCCCTGCGCGATGATCGGCACGTTCGAAGTCCAGCCGACGGGCCGCCGCCTGCCGCGCGTTCTGCCGGTGACGATCCGCTTCGGTGAGCCGCTGGACTTCTCGCGGTACGCGGGCATGCAGGAGGAGCGGCTGATCCTGCGGGCGGTGACCGACGAGATCATGTACGCGATCCGGAAGCTGTCGGAGCAGGAGTACGTGGATACGTATGCGGCGGAGGCGAAGGCCAAGGCGGCGGTAGCCGCGGGGCCTGAACGTCGGGCCTCCGGCCGGGTGGCTGAGGAGCGTCGGGCGGCGGCGTGAGCGGGCGGCTGGCCGGTTGTCCCACCGGCCAGCCGGACATGTGCCAAGGTGGTTTGCTAAGGCTCGACTGACCGCGCCTTTTCTACCCGCAGTTTAATCTGCCGATTGTGCTCAGAATGGTCTACGACCTTCGCCGCCACGTGGTTACCAGGCGCAGGCCAAGCTGTCGGTGCGACGGGAGCCCCGTGGGGCAGATAGGCGATGGCATCCACTACTGCCACCGCGTCTGGGAAGTCGGAGAATTTCACGAAGAAGCCGAACGGCCTTTGCGTTTCTACGATTCCGTCTACGTGCGAGTCGATAGGGAAGTGCTCTTTGATGGCAGCCCATGTTGCATCGTCTATCATCTGTGCCATTCCCTGGGATATTCGTTCAGCTTTTCGAGGTGCTTGTTGGGGATTGGCAGCTCCGTCAGGGGGCCGCCTTCGTATGGATATTCGAACTTCTGGAAGTGTTGGGCGTACTCGGTGGTCGGTATCCTGACCTCGATCACTCCTTCGCCGTAGTGCTTGGCATAGTTCTCCGCCAGTTCCCGATCCTTGGCGAAGTAGGCTTTGCCGTCCGCGTAGGGATCATGCGGCCCGCCGGGGAAATCCTTCTCCAGGTACCCGTTGTCGTGGTGGTACTGGCCGGTCCCCCTGCTTGGTGCTTTGTAAAGGGAGACTTCGTCGCCATTGTCGAGCGGCGGGCAGCCGGACAGCCCCAGCGGATCCGCCCAAGTAAGCGGATTATGCACATACGTCGCCGGATTCGGTGCCGGTGCCAGCCCCAGCGGGTCCGGTGTCGTGTACCGCGCCGTTTCCGGGTCGTAGTGCCGGTGGAAATTGTAGTGGAGGCCCGTTTCCGGGTCGAAGTACTGGCCCGGGAAGCGGAGTGGCGTGTAGGCCGTGCTGTTCGCCGGCCATGCCGTCTGGCCCCACAGCGTGGATCTCGCGCGCCATGCGATCTCCCCCGACTCGTCCACCAGTTCCGTCGGCGTGCCGATCAGGTCCGTGACGATGGCGAAGAACCGGCTGTCTATTTCCTTCTGCGGGGCCTCCGCCGCCGCTATGCGTTCCGTTTGTGAGAGCGGGTGCAGCCCGTCGTGGTCCCAGGTGAGCGTGACCGGGTTCGGGAACGCCGTCGACGTCGTCGTCTGTTCGATCAGTGTCGCGCCGTCCCACGTGAAGTCGACCCGCTCCACCACCTCCCCGGACGGCCCCGACAGCCGCTCCTTCGCGATCCGCCGGCCCAGCGGGTCGTACCGGTAGCGCCACCGCGTCCCGTCCGGTGTCACCACTGACGTCAGGCGGTCCTCCGCGTCCCACTCGTACCGCCAGGTGTCCGGCTTGCGGGAGAGGCGGGTCTTCTGGCGTAGCACCACGCGGCCCAGTGCGTCGTGTGCGTACCGGACGCCGCCCGCACGGGTGATCCGCGTGCCCGTGTACGTACGGGAACCCTGCGCCTCGGCGCCCGGGTGGTCCGGCGGCCATGTCGCTTCCGTCTGGTTGCCCGCCGCGTCGTACGCGTAGCGCTCGCTCCAGCCCGGCGCCTCGACCGACGTGACCCGGCCCGCCGCGTCCAGCTCGAACGTGCGGTCGTCGGCAGACGTCACGTGGCCGTCGCGGCGGTAGGTGTACGCGCGGGACTGAAATTCGCCCGACCGCCCGTCCGTCAGGGTCTGCGAGCCGAGGCGGCCCGTCGGCTCCCACGCGTGGGTCAGCGTCAGCGACTCGCCGAAGTGGCGGGCGATTTCCCGCCCTACCGCGTCGTGTTCCATCGCGAAGGTGTGCCCGGAGGCGGTCAGGGACGTGCGGCGGCCCGCCGCGTCGTACGTCCAGCGGCTGACCGCTCCCGTGGGCGTGGTCCGGCGGGTGCGGCGGCCCAGTTCGTCGTAGGCGAAGGTGAGGGTGCGGCCGTCGCACGTCTCGGACTTGGGGCGGCCGAGGCGGTCCCGGCTGTAGACGACGGTCGCGTCCGGGCCCGACGCTTCCAGGAGCCGGCCCGCCGGGTCGTACGCGTACGTGGTGGGCACCCCGTCCGCGTCCTTGCGCACCACGCGGCCCAGCACGTCGTGCTCGTACGACACCGTCCGGCCCAGCGCGTCCGTCCGGGCGACGAGCTGCCCGGCCGGGTCGTGCGCGTACGTCAGGGTCCTGCCGTCGAAGTCCGTCTCGGCCGCCAGGCGGCCGGCCGCGTCGTATGCGTAACTCCACCGCAGGCCCTGCGGGTTGGTGACGTCCGTGAGGCGGAGATCCGTGTCGTGCGTGAATTCGTACCGCACGCCGTCCGGGTCCGTTCGGGCGGTGAGCAGGTCGAAGTGCGTGTACTCGTAGGTCGTGACGCCACCGAGGGCGTCGACGTAGCGCGTGCAGTTGCCTTCGCCGTCGTACGTCCAGGTCTGTTCCGAGCCGTCCGGGTCGATGCGGCGGGCGAGCTTGCCCTCCGTCGTCCACGAGAGCCGGGTCGTGGCCCCCAGGGCGTCGATGACGGTCGTGATCCGGCCGAAGGCGTCCCGGCGGTAGGTGGTCACCGCGCCCAGCGGGTCCGTCACCTCGACCGGCAGGCCCGCCCGGTCGCAGCGGACGCGCGTGGTGCCGCCCAGGGCGTCGGTGACGGAGGCGGGGTGGCCGTGGTCGTCGTAGCCGTAGCGGGTGACGGCGCCCGTCGGGTCGGTGGCCGAGGTGCGGTTCCCGGCCGCGTCGTACGTCTGCCGCCACACCGAGCCGTCCGGGGAGGTCACCGTCTCGGGGCGGCCCTGTGCGCCGTAGGAGGCGGCGGCCACCCGTCCGTCCGGGCGGACGACGGCCGTGATCCGGCCCGCCTCGTCATAACGGAATTCCGTCCTGCGGCCCAGCGGATCCGTGCGGGACAGCAACCGGTGGTGCCGGCTCCACTCCGAGCGGGTGACCGCGCCGGACGGGTCGACCTCCGCGACCACCATCAGGTCGTCGTCGATCAGGAAGCGGCTGACGCGGCCGAGCGAGCTGGTGAGGGTGGTGACGCGCAGGCCGCTGTCCGGGTCGGCCCCGTCGTAGTCGAAGCGGGACCGCAGGTGCCCCTCGGTGCCGCCCTGGGCGACGCACCGGTGCTGGCCGTCGTAGGTGTACGAGAAGCTGCTGCCGTTGCGGTCGGTCCAGGACGTGATGCGGCCGAGCTCGTCGTAATCGAACTGGAGAGGCAGACCGGAGGAGTTGACGACACCGGTCAGGTGGCCGTCCGTGTACTCGTACCGGACCAGCTCCGCGTCCACGCCGCCCCGGCCCGCGCCCGCCAGGTGCAGGGCGGTGATCCGGCCCGCCTCGGTGGTGATGCGGAGGTGGTGACCGGCGTCGTGGATGATGCCCGTGGGGGTGCCCGTGGCGTCGTAGTCGAAGGTGATGCGGTGGCCGTTGTGGTCGGTGAGCTCGTCGAGGAGGGCGAGCCCGTCGTCGTACGGGCGGAAGCGCCAGGTCCGGCCGCCGGCCGGGTCGGTCACCGCGTAGGTGCCGTCCGCGTCGACCGTCAGCGGCCACCGGGCACCCTCCGCCGGGAGGGTCGGCACGCCGGGGGCCGGGTGGGGGTAGGACAGCAGCACCCCGTCCTCCCGGACGAGGACGACGCCCGTGGAGTCGATCTCCAGGCGCTGGTCGGCGGTGCTCGCCCAGGTGGGGCCGAACCAGCCGCCGGCCCGGTAGGAGGATTCGAACTGCCGGGTGAAGACGAGCGGCAGCGCACCCGGCAGGACGACGTCCGTCTGCGGCAGCAGCATGCGGCCGGTCGCGACGTCGACCGGGTCCTCCTTGCAGACCTTGGCCTCCTTGCCGCGCGAGACTTCCTTCGGGCCGTCGCTGACGTGGGTCCGCGCGGCGCCCCGCTCGGCCGCTCCCTGTGCTCCCTTCCCGGCCCCGCGGGCCGCCGCGCGGCCACCCGCCGAGGCCGCCGAACCGCCACCCGTGGCGAGGGCCATCGCGACGTTGCCGGCCAGGCGGCCCTTGGCCTCGGAGGGGTCCGAGCCCCAGCCGTCGCCGACGATCGCGGCGGGGATGCGGCCCGGGTGGGCGCCCAGGGACGTGAGGTTGGCCGCCGTGTCCGAGACGTGTTGCGCGTACGCGGCGGGGTGGGTGACGTTGTACGGGTCCAGCGGGTTGACGCCCCGGGCGAACCGCGCCACGTCCGTCACCGAACGGACGGCCCCGCCCGCCAGGTGGATCGCTTCGATCTGCCGGGCCTGGACGGTGTCCTTGGCGGAGCCTGCCAGCCGGTCGGAGAAGGCGGGCTTCTCGGGCGCCAGCCGGACCGCCTTGTCGATCTTCGCGCGGGCCGTCGCGGCGGCGGTGTTGCGCTGCTTGCGGGCCTCTTTGAGGATGCGCTCGGCCTCCTCGCGGTCGGCGTCCCCCGCGTCCACGGCCTGGCAGGGCCGCGACCCGGGGTCCTGCCCCGCCTTCAGCTTCGCGTCGAAGACGGCGGCTTCCTTGCGGTACGCCTCAAGCGCCTTCTTGTGTGCCTCCTTGCCGCGCTTGTAGAGCCTGACGGCCTCCTTGGCCTGGGCCTGGGCCCAGGTGACCGTGTGGGCGTACGCGGACAGGGCCGCCGCGGCCTCCTCGCAGGAGTCGGCGGCGCGCGCCCACTGGGGCGCGTGCGAGGCGAACTTCTTGGTGAACGCCTCGGACCCCTGGCCCTTCCACTGCGAGGGGTCGACCTTCTGCATGCCGGAGTGCGCGGTGTCGAACGCCGCCTGGAAGCCCTTCAGGTGCTTGGCGACGGCCTCGATGCGCTTCGCGTCGCCGTGGACCAGCTCATCGGCCTCCTCGGTCTCGCCCAGCTGCTGCTCGCCGACCGCCGCCCCGAGGTCGGAGGCGGTCCGGTCGGCCCAGTCGTCCACGGCGTCGGCCGCGCGGTGCAGGCCGAGGCCGTCGAGGGCGTCACCGCCCTTGTGACCGGCCCATTCGATGCCCTCGCCGAGCTTCTTCTGCGCGGCGTCCTTGAGGTGCTCGGCCTTCTCGCCGAGCTTGTCGAACTTGTTCAGCCAGTCCATCAGCGCTTCTTCTTCGCAATCTCCGCAGCGGCGTCCCGCGTGGCCTCGCCGAAGCCCTCGCGCTTCACGTCAGAGGCGGTCTTCTGCCAGGTCTCGGAGGCGTTGTGAGCGGCCTGCCGGAAGGAACCGGCGCTGTAGTCGGAGTCCCGCTGGAGGGGGTTGTCGGAGAGCGTCTTGCCCCAGGACTGGGCCTCGATCTCCTCCTCCGTCAGGTTCGGGTTGCCGAGTGCCGCATTGGTGACGACCTTGAAGGTGTTCGAGATGTACTGCTCGCCCTCGTGGTAGTAGCCGGCTGCCAGGCCCACGCGGTCGGCGAACTGGCTGCCGTCGTGCACCAGGGCCCGCACGCCCCACTCCCACCGGTCGCAGAACGCCTTGAAGGAGGCGGTCAGCCCCTCGTGCCCGGTCTCCAGCCCCGAGAGGGCCAGCTCGGAGAAGCCGCGCCCGGTGGCGGCGTCGCCGGGGGACCCGATCTTCTTGAGCTCCTCGATGGCTCCGTTCAGGCCCTTGGCTATGCCGTCGAGCGCGCCCTTGCCGGTCTTCAGGCTGTCCTTGCCTTCTATGCCCCCGCTCACGGCCGCCCTCCCGCAACGTCGGACACAGCCGCGTCGGACACAGCCGCGTCGACGGTCGCCGCGTCGACGGTCGCCGCGTCCGGGACGATCCCCGCCACCGGCGGGAACAGCGCGGGCCGTTCCCCGCCCACGTCCAGCGCCACGCCCGCGGGCTCGCCGACGCCCGGCACGACCACGTCCAGCAGCCGGGCCCCGAGGACGGTCAGGTACTCCGCGCCCGCACCGCCCGTGAAGCGGGCCAGCGCCGCCTCGTCCGTGAAGGCGTGGACCCACCACACGCCCCCGAACGAGACGGTCAGCAGCCCGCCCCGCTCGTCCAGCGGCACCAGCACCGCCGCGCGCCGGAACTCCCCGACCAGTGCGGCCGGGTGCGGCCGCCCCGCGTGCAGCGCAACTACCTCATCCGTCAACGACACCGCGTCCGTCCCTCCCCTTTCGGAGCAGGGTATAGAACTGACGTGCTGTCGGGAGGCGGGTCGTCAGCCGGTTTCCGCCGGGCACGTGACGTCCCGCTCCGGGCGGCTGCCCGTCGTGAGGAAGTTCGTGACGAGGCCGTCGCCGCACGCGTTGCCGTGGGCCAGGTAGGCGCCGTGGCCACCCGAGTCCACCGTGACGAGGCGGGCCCGGTCGCCGAGCGCCGCGCGCATCTTCAGGCCGCCGCGGTGCGGCGTGGCCGGGTCGCGCAGGTTCTGGACCATGAGGATGTTCGACGGGCCGCGGTCGGTGACGCGGGTCGGCTTCTCGGTGGCGCCGCCCTTCCAGAACGCGCACGGGGTGATGTTGGCGGGCATGCCCGCGGTGAGCGGGTGGCGGGCCCGGTCGGCGGCGGTGGCCCGCGCGTAGGCGGCGACCGAGCGCGGCCAGTTCACGTCGTTGCAGATCACCCCGATCGACACCGCGGCCTGGTCCTGGGTGAGGGGGGTGCCCGGCAGGACGTCGGGCACGGTCAGGGGGCCGGTGGTGTCGCGGGCGGCCACGACGAGCGCGGCGAGGCGCTCGAAGCTGCCGTCGGAGTACAGGGCCTGCTGGAGGCCCTGGCGCAGGCGGTTTCCGGTCAGCGGGAAGTGCGGGGTGCCGTCGCGCTTCTCCTGCTCGGTACGCGCGAACTCACGCGGCGCGCCGTCGAGTTGCCGTGCGAGGGCCAGGAAGGCGGGGCGGACGTCCTCGGGCCGCTCCGCCACCCGGTGCGCGGCGTCGCGCGCGGGGTCGGCGGCGTACGCGGCGAAGTCGGGGAAGCGGTCCTCCGCCGCGGCCGCCATGCCCGTCAGCCAGCCGTGCGCCACGTGGGAGGGGTCGGGGTCGGCGCTGCTGTCCAGGACCCAGCGGTCGGTGCGCTGCGGGAACTTCTGCGCGTAGACGGCGCCCACGTACGTCCCGTAGGACATGCCCCACGCCGAGAGCTTCTCCTCGCCCAGGGCCTGGCGGAAGAGGTCGATGTCGCGGGCCTCGTTGGCGGTGGTGAAGCTGCGCAGCAGGTCACCGCCGTTGCGCTCGCAGGCGGCGGCGACCCGGCGGGCTCTGGTGACGTTGCCGCCGATGTCGCCGTCCGGCGCCGGCCAGGAGCGCAGGTGGGTCATCTCGCGGTCGTCGGCGGTCAGGCCGCAGTCCGCCTTGGTGCTGCGGCCCACCCCGCGCGGGTCGATGCTGACGAGGTCGTACGAGCCGCCGGTCCGCTGTCGCAGGGTCGGGCCCTTGGCCGCGAGCCGGTCCACGCCCGAGGTGCCCGGCCCGCCCGCGATGACCAGCAGCGTGCCGCGGCGCGCCGACGGCCGGTCGCTGCGCAGCCGGGAGACGGCGAGGTCGAGCTTTCGGCCTTCGGGCTCGCGGTAGTCCATCGGCACGGAGAGGGTGGCGCACTCCAGGCCGGGGCTGTTGCCGGAGCCCTCGGTGCAGGGCTTCCAGGAGAGCGCGGGAGCGGGCGGGGCCGGGGCGGCCTGGGCGGGGGCCGTGAGGGTCGCCGCGCAGGCGGCGGCCGAGAGGGTGAGTACGAGGGCGGTGCGCGGTGAAGTTCGCATGGGATGAGGGTGGTTCACGGGGAACCGCTTGCCCATCCGGGCAGCCATTCCCCTAGGGGTGGGGGTACCTCCAGGAAACGGCCATGGCTCGCGCCCTGCCCTGGGCGGACAACTCCGCGGCGATTAGCGTGGGTTCGGACGACGGTGCTGTGACAGCGGGGGAGGGATTCAGGTGACAGGGGACTTACCCGACGGGCTCGCCGGACAGGCGCGGGCCCTGGCGGCCGGTGAGGTGAGCTCGTCGGCGCTGGTGGAGCGGGCGCTGGAGCGGATCCGGCGGACGCAGCCCGTCCTCAACGCGTTCCGCCGGGTGCGCTCGGCCGCGGCGCGGGAGGAGGCCGCGGCGGCGGACCGGCGGCTGGCCGCCGGGGAGCGGCTGCCGCTTCTGGGCGTGCCGGTGGCGGTGAAGGACGATGTGGACGTGGCGGGCGAGCCGACCGCCTTCGGGTGCGCGGGCGCTTTCCCGCCGAAGCGCGCCGACAGCGAGGCCGTGCGCAGGCTGCGGGCCGCGGGTGCGGTGATCGTCGGCAAGACGAACACCCCGGAGCTGGGGCAGTTTCCGTACACGGAGGGGCCGGCCTTCGGGGTGACGCGCAACCCGTGGAGCCCCGCGCACACCCCCGGCGGTTCGTCGGGCGGGGCCGCGGCGGCGGTCGCCGCGGGGCTGGTGGCGGCGGCGCTGGGTTCGGACGGGGCCGGGTCGATCCGGATCCCGGCCGCCTGGACGCACCTGGTGGGCATCAAGCCGCAGCGCGGCCGGATCTCGACGTGGCCGGAGCCGGAGTCCTTCCGCGGCATCACCTGCCACGGGCCGCTGGCGCGCACGGTCGCCGACGCCGCCCTGCTGCTGCACGCGGCGAGCGGCTCGCACGAGGGCGACCTGCACCGGCCGGAGCCGGTGGACGTGCTGGAGGCGGTCCGGCGGGAGCCCCGGCGGCTGCGGATCGCGCTGTCGCTGCGGCCGGCGTTCGCGCTGACCCGGCACCGGCTGGACCCGGCGGCGCGGGACGCGGCCGTGGGGATCGCCGAGCGCCTGGAGGCGCTGGGGCACGAGGTGGTCGCGGAGGAGCCGCGCTACGGGCCGATCGGGCTGACGTTCGTGCCGCGCTCCATGGCGGGGATCCGGGACTGGGTGGACCGGGTTCCGGACCGGCGGCTGCTGGACGCCCGGACGAGGGTGAACGCGCGGGGCGGGCTGCTGCTGGGCGGGGGCGTGCTGCGGGCCGCCCGGGCGGCGGAGGGGCCGCTGCGGTACCGGGTCGGGGAGATCTTCGACCGGTTCGACGTGGTCCTGACGCCGACGACGGCCGTGCCGCCGCTGCGGACCGGCGAACTGAGCGGGCTCTCCAGCCGCGACACGGACGCGGCGATGATCGCGGCGTGCCCGTACTCCTGGCCGTGGAACGTGCTGGGATGGCCGGGAATGAGCGTGCCGGCGGGATTCACGGAGGCGGGGCTTCCGCTGGGTGCGCAACTGCTGGGCCCGGCGGCCGGCGAACCGCTGCTGATCTCACTGGCGGCCCAGCTGGAGGCGGACCGACGCTGGTTCGACCACCACCCGCCGGCTTTCACGACGGCCGCGTAAACGGGGCGGGGGCCGCGGGAAGGGGCGCGGGGAACGGCGCGACGAGCCGCGACGGACCGGCAGGTGAGGCGCGCGGCTGCGGTTGGCGCGCTGAGGCGGACCGGGACCGGCCGGGGACGGGAAGCTGCCGCGCCCGAAGGGGCGCGGGGAACGGCGCGACAAGCCACGACGGACCCGCAGACGACGACGCGCCCGAAGGGGCGCGGGGAACTGCGCGCCCAGCCACGACGAACCCGCAGACGACGACGCACCAGAAGGGCCGCGCGCCCAGCCACAACGGACCCGCAGATGACACACCCGCACCCCAGCGGAGCGCTAGCGCGTCAGCAGTGCCAACACCACGATGGCCACGACCGGAGCGATCATGATCAAGGCGAGGCCGCTGGGGTTGCGGTGGTGGTACACCCAGCGGGTTCCGTACCGCTGGCGCATGAAGGCCGGCTCTTGATCACTGTCGGGTCGCATGACACCAGGCTACGGACGGGTGTTCGGAGATGCGATGTTTTTGTCGTATCTCCGGCGTGTTGTGGCGTAGCTAAGACCGTTTGCCGACCGCTTCGACATGCGAACAGCATGCGAACGGTCATACGAACAGGCGAGCCACCCCCGCAACTACGGCGCGAGAATGTCCAGTTCCGCCATGGCGCCGGCCGTGATCTCGCGGGTCAGCGCCTCCGCGCGGGCCGCGTCCCGCTCCCGTACGGCCTCGGCGACGCGCACGTGCAGGGTGACGGCGGCCGGGTCGGGGTCGGTGAACATCACCTGGTGCTCGGTGCGGCCGGTCAGGACCTCGGCGACCACGTCCCCGAGCCGGGCGAACATCTCGTTCCCCGAGGCCCGCAGGACGACGCGGTGGAAGGCGATGTCGTGGACGAGGTACCCGGCCAGCTGCTGGCCGCGCGAGGTGGCGACCATCCCCAGGGCGTGCTCGGTCAGCTCCGCGCACTGTTCGGGGGTCGCGAGCCGGGCGGCGAGGCCGGCCGCGACGGGCTCCACGGCCGACCGGAGCACGGTCAGCGAACGGAGCTGGCGCGGCCGGTCGGCGCCGGCCAGCCGCCAGCGGATGACCTGCGGGTCGTAGACGTTCCACTCCTCCGTGGGCAGGACCGTCACCCCGACCCGCCGCCGGGAGCTCACCAGGCCCATGGACTCCAGGACGCGGACCGCCTCACGGATGACGGTGCGGGAGACGTCGAAGCGCCCCTCCATCTCGTCGGTGCGCAGCACCGTGCCCGGTGGGTGCTCGCCGGCCGTGATCGCGGGCCCGAGGGACTCCAGCACGCGCGCGTGCAGCCCCTGCCCCTGGTTTTCCATGGGGTCAGCCTACGGTTTCCCGCCTCCGTGAATTAAGTATGACTTTTAAGTCACGGGGTCTTGAATACGTCGTATCAATCGGCTTGAGTGGGCGCATCGCGACGGCGCCGAGGCCGACGCCGAGGTCAACGGAGACAGCGAGGTAGCGATGCAGGCCCCCCACACCCCCCACGTCGTGGCCGTCATGGGAGTGTCCGGCACGGGCAAGACCACGGTCGGCCCCCTGGTGGCCCACGCCCTCGGCGTGCCCTACGCCGAGGGCGACGACTTCCACCCGCCGGCCAACATCGCCAAGATGGCCTCGGGCACCCCGCTGGACGACGCCGACCGCGCCCCCTGGCTGGACGCCGTCGGCACCTGGGCGCACAGCCGCGCCGGACTGGGCGGGGTGGTGAGCTGCTCGGCCCTCAAGCGCGCCTACCGCGACCGGCTGCGCGCCGCCGCGCCCGGCATCGTGTTCCTCCACCTCACCGGCGACCGCGAGCTGATCGCCGGGCGGATGGCCGCCCGCAAGGGCCACTTCATGACGGCCCGGCTCCTGGACTCGCAGTTCGCGACCCTGGAACCGCTCGGCGCGGACGAGGCGGGCGTCGCCGTGGACGTCACGCCCGGCCCCACCGCCGTCGCCGAACAGGCGACCGCCGCGCTGCGCGAGCTCTGAGCCGCACCGGAACCCGGCCGGCACCTCTGAAGACGCGCCCCTCTGAAAGACGCGCACCCGTCAAGACACGCACGCACCGCCCCCGACCTCCTTAGGAAGCCCCCGTGAGCACTCTCAGCGTCGAGATGCTGGCCGCGGCCCCCGCCCAACCGATCACTTCGGCGGGTCACGCACAGCTGGGGATAGCCGTACTCGTCGGCATCGCCACCATCGTCCTCCTCATCACCCGCCTCAAGCTGCACGCCTTTCTCGCCCTGACCATCGGCTCGCTGGTGCTCGGCGCCGCCGCCGGCGCCCCCCTGGACAAGGGCATCGCGAGCTTCACCGCCGGCCTCGGCTCCACGGTCGCCGGCGTCGGCGTGCTCATCGCGCTCGGCGCGATCCTGGGCAAGCTGCTCGCCGACTCCGGCGGCGCCGACCAGATCGTGGACACGATCCTCGCCAAGGCGGGCACCCGGGCCATGCCGTGGGCGATGGTGCTGATCGCGGGCATCATCGGGCTGCCGCTGTTCTTCGAGGTCGGGATCGTCCTGCTGATCCCCGTGGTGCTGCTGGTGGCCAAGCGCGGCAACCACTCGCTGATGCGCATCGGGATCCCGGCGCTGGCCGGGCTGTCTGTCATGCACGGCCTGGTGCCGCCGCACCCCGGCCCGCTGGCCGCCATCGACGCCATCCACGCCGACCTCGGGGTGACGCTCGCCCTCGGCGTGCTCGTCGCCGTGCCGACGGCCGTGATCGCCGGGCCGCTGTTCTCCAAGGTCGCCGCCCGGTGGGTGGACATCGCCCCGCCGGAGAAGCTGATCCCGCAGCGGCCCTCGGAGGAGCTTCAGCGGCGCCCGAGCTTCGCCGTCACCGTGGGCACGGTGATGCTGCCGGTGATCCTGATGCTCGCCAAGGCGCTCGTCGACGTCGTCGTGGACGACCCCCGCAACCACGTCCAGCGGGTCACCGACGTGGTCGGCTCCCCGCTGATCGCCCTGCTCGCGGCCGTGCTCGTGGGCCTGGTCACCCTCGGCCGGGCCGCCGGCTTCGGCCGCGACCGGCTGGCCGCCACCGTGGAGAAGTCCCTGGTGCCGATCGCCGGCATCCTGCTGATCGTCGGCGCGGGCGGTGGCTTCAAGCAGACCCTGATCGACGTGGGCGTCGGCCGGATGATCCTGGACATCTCCGCGGACTGGTCGGTCTCCGCGCTGCTCCTGGCCTGGCTGATCGCCGTCGGCATCCGGCTGGCGACGGGCTCGGCGACGGTCGCCACCATCTCCGCCGCCGGGCTCGTCGCCCCGCTCGCCGCCGACATGAGCAGCTCCCACACGGCACTCCTCGTCCTGGCCGTCGGCGCGGGCTCGCTGTTCTTCAGCCACGTCAACGACGCCGGGTTCTGGATGGTCAAGGAGTACTTCGGGATGAACGTCGGTCAGACGGTCAAGACGTGGTCGCTGATGGAGACGATCATCTCGGTGGTCTCCCTCGGCTTCGTCCTGCTGCTCTCGCTCGTCCTGTGACCGCTCGTCCTGTGACCGCTCAGCCTGTGACCGCCTGTCCTGCGACCGCTCGGCCCGACACGGCCTCCAGGTAGGCGCCGACGTCCGCCGGGTCGTCCGTCGCCAGGCCCACGTAGCCGTCCGGGCGGATAAGGAACAGCCCCGAGCCGTACGCGGCCTTGATGTGCCCGTCGGGATCCGTCAGCTCCGACAACTCCGTCAGCTCCGGCGCCCCGGCCGGGCCGGCCGGGGCGCCGCCCACCCGGTACGCCCGCACCCACCCCGCCTCCGGCAGGGACAGGGGTGCGGGCGTACCCGTGAGGTCCAGCAGGGTGAAGTGCGGGCCGCGGAAGACATCGAAGAGGCGGACGGCCGCGCCCGAGGTGTCCACGCAGGGCGCGTCGGGCGCCCGGTCACCCGCGCGCAGGGCGTCCTCGGGCAGAGCGCCGCGCCGCTCCCGGGCCAGCGGGCTCTCCCGGTAGTTGACCCCGAGCTGGAGCGTCTCGCGGCCGCGCAGGGACAGGCCCCGGTGCGAGGCGCGGTCCTCCACGTGCGTGCGGGAGGCCAGCCCCAGCACGTCGGCGGCGACCCGCACCCGCTCGGCGTCGTAGGTGTCGAGCAGGGCGGCGGGCGCGCCGTGCCGCAGCACCGCGCCCAGCTTCCAGCCGAGGTTGTACCCGTCCTGGACGCTGGTGTTCAGCCCCTGGCCGCCCGCCGGCGGGTGGACGTGCGCCGCGTCCCCCGCCAGGAAGACCCGGCCCGCGCGGAAGCGCTCGGCCATGGCGGCCCGCGCCCGGTAGACCGAGGACCAGCGGACCTCGGTGACCCGCAGCCCCGGCCACCCGGTGCGGCGGACGAGCAGCTCCGTCAGCGCTCCGGGGGTGGCGTCCCGCTCGGTGGTCGGCTCGTACGCGGCGTCCTCGAACCTGACGGCGAGCTGGAACGCCTCCGTGCCCTCCAGCGGCCGCAGGGCGACCAGCCCGGCTTCCGCGTCGGGCCACATGTGCCAGTGGTCGCGGTCGAGGCCGTCCAGCACGACGTCCGCCACCAGCGCCGGGAGCGGGTCGGCGGGGCCGCCGGTGAACGGCACGCCGAGGGCCCGGCGGACGGTGCTGCGCCCGCCGTCGGCGGCGACGAGGTAAGCCGCCCGGACGGTCTCGGTGGCGCCGTCGGCGTGTTGCAGGGTGGCGGTGACGCCGTCCGCGTCCTGGGTGAAGTCCGTCAGAGCGGTCCGGAAGCCGACCTCGCCGCCGAGCTCCACGAGGCGCTCGTGGAGCAGCTCCACCGTGCGGTACTGAGGCACCATCAGCAGGTCGGGGCAGGGCACGGCGGGCGAGGGCTCGGCCGGGGTGACGAGGTCCCACACCCGGCCGCGCGTGGTGCCCTGCCACGTCTGCATCCGCTGGCAGGGGCCCCCGGCGGCCCGCAGCGCGGGGAGCACGCCCAGGTCGTCCAGGAGCTCCTGGGTGCGGGGCTGGATGCCGGCGCCGCGCGAGCCGGGGAAGCCCTCGGGGGAACGCTCGAAGAGGCGGTGGCGGATGCCGCGCCGGGCCAGGTCGACGGCGAGTACGAGACCGGTGGGGCCCGCGCCCGCGATCAGAACCTCGGTGTCCATGGAGACCGTCCTTAACGTTGTTAAGTTCGCTGTGCCCCCAGCGTGTACTGAACACCGTTAAGCTGTCAACGTGGCTACTCGCATCGACCGCGCCCTGGTGGCGGACACCGCACTGCGCCTGCTGAACGACGTGGGCCTCGAAGGGCTCACGCTGCGCAGGATCGCCAAGGAGCTGAACGTCCAGGCCCCCGCCCTGTACTGGCACTTCAAGAACAAGCAGGAGCTGCTGGACGAGATGGCCACGGAGATGTTCCGGCGCATGGCGCCGGACATGGCGGCCGTGGCGGACACGGCGGGGATCTCCTGGCAGGAGTACATGCGGCGGACCGCCCACGTGGTGCGGCGCGGCATGCTCGGCTACCGCGACGGCGCGAAGGTCTTCAGCGGCACGCGCTTCACCGACACCTCCTACGGCGGCGTGGTGGAGGACATGCTGCGCGTCTGCGTGGCGGCGGGCTTCACCGCGCGCGGCGCCGCCCGCGGCTGGTTCACCGTGAACACCTACACGATGGGCTACGTCATCGAGGAGCAGTCGGTGTACCCGGTGCCGGGGGAGCGGGACCCCGCCTACGACCGGGCGCTGCGGGAACTGCGCCTGGGCAGCACCCCGCTCGCCGCCCGGGCGGGGGACGAGTTCTTCGGCGACCTCGACGCCGGCTTCGAGGACGGGCTGCGCGCCGTCGTCGCCGGCGTCGAGGCCACGCTGCTACCGGGTGCGGACCGCCGTCAGTGACCGGCGCAGCAGGGGCGTAAGACGCCGCTCCACGTAGCGGTGCAGCAGCCAGGCCAGGCCCAGCATCAGCGCGATCGTCAGCGGGAACGTGACGGCGGCGGGGATGCCCAGCCCCCGGTGCAGCCCCCCGATCACCACCCAGCCCAGGTGCTCGTGCACCAGGTAGAAGGGGTAGGTCAGCGCCCCGGCGACGGTCAGCCACCGCCAGTTCGCCCGGCGTGCCTTGCCCAGCGCGATCGCCGCGACGGCGGCGTACCCGGCGGCGACGACGGCGATGATGACGTACGGGGAGCGGTAGGAGAAGTACTGCGGGCCCGGCGGGTGCCACAGCCCCGCCACCGCGTAGTGCTGGCCCACCAGGAAGCTCACCGCCACGATGCCCCAGGACAGCGCGTCGTGGCCGAAGCGGTGCACCAGGTACAGGCCGATGCCGCCGATGAAGTACGAGGAGTACTCGGGCATCACCACGACGCGCAGCACCTCCACGTGCGAGGCGGTCGTCACCACCGTCGCCAGGGTCCACACCGCGCAGAAGAGCACCACCCGGCGGCGGGTGGCGCCCGGCAGGACGACGAACAGCGCGAAGAGCGCGTAGAACCGCAGCTCCGCCCAGAGCGTCCAGCACACCCCGAGCACCCTCCGGGCGCCGATCGGCTGCTGGAGCATGGTGAGGTTGACGAGGGTGTCGCTGGGCGAGACGGTCTTGTACGCCACCCACGGCAGCGCGAACGCCAGCGTGACGAGCACGATGGCCGCCCAGTACGCGGGGTAGAGGCGGGCGACGCGGGAGGCGAAGAAGGAGCGCAAGGGCCGCCCCCAGCCGCTCATGCAGATCACGAAGCCGCTGATGACGAAGAAGATCTCCACGCCCAGGCAGCCGTAGGCGAACACCTCCGACAGGGTGGGGAATTCGCGCCGCGGTGACGCCCCCCACGCCCGGCTGACGTCACCGCCCCGCCCGCCGTAGTGGTACAGCGCGACCATCAGCGCCGCGACCAGCCGCAGCCCGTCGAGCGCCCGCAGGCGCCCCGGGCCCTGCTCCTGAAGGGGCTGCTTCTGAAGGGGCTTGGTGGCCGCCGGGGCTGTGCGGACGCCGGGCAGCGGCGGCGCCGTCACGCCGACACCGTGCTCTTCGCGGGTTTCGCGGGTTTCGCCGGCTTGGTCGCCCTGAGCGCCTTCCGGGCCAGCCGCCGCTGTACCGCCCGCGCCCGGCGGGCCACCTTGCGCACCGTCGGGTTGCGCGGCAGGAAGGCCAGCTGGGAGGGGACGGCGCCGGGCAGGGCCAGGGCGGTGAGGCGGCGGCGCTTGAAGTAGCGGCGGGTCCGGGCGTCGAGGTGGGCCGCGAGGTAGCGCTCGGCCGCCTCGCGCAGCGCCGGGTAGATCTGCGGCTGCATCGCGAAGCCGACGGCGGCCAGCAGGCCGGTGAGCTCCCCGCCCGCCGGCGGGGCCGCCGCGGAGCCCTCCGGGGCCTCCAGGTCGGGCAGGAGCGCGTCCACGAGCGTGACGGGGACGCGGTTGCTGTTCTGGTACGGGGTGAGCCGCTCCAGCAGCAGGTCCGTGCCGGTCCGGGCGACCGGCAGCCCGTAGAGGGCGCGCGCGGTCAGGAGCGCGGTGGAGTAGCAGCCGGCCACGAGCGCGGGCCGGGCCCGCTGGTACACCACTTCGGCCAGCATCGGCGTGTCCAGGACGGTGAGTTCGACGCCGAGTCGCTCCGCCTCGTCCTCCAGCATCCGCGACCAGCGCGCCGGCGCGGAGGGGTGCGGCTTGAAGACCACCGCGCGGTGGCCGCGCCCGGCGGCGCCGCGCAGCATCCGCAGGTGCAGCCGCTCCTCCTCCTCGGGGGTGAGGATGTCGAGCGCGGACAGGTACTGGCCGAGCAGCAGCGCGGCACCCGCGGGCGCCTCGATCTCGGGAGCCGCGGCGGCGAGTTCGCCGAGCACCGCGGTGAACGCCTCCGTCGGCACGAGCTCCGCTTCGACCCCGAACTCCGTCAGCAGCAGCGGCACGAGCCCCGGCACCAGGTCCAGGTGGAGCAGGCGGCGGACCCGGGTGCCGACGAGCGGGTCGAGCTTGTTGCGCGTCGGCCCGTAACTCATCAGCCCGTCGGCGTAGACATCCAGCGGCGCGTCGGGAAAGCACAGGGCGAGCGCGTGGGCCGGGCTGACCTGGAGGGACTCCACGACAAGCTCCACGTCGTCGGACCCCAGCCCCCACAGCAGCCTCAAATGCCGCTCCCACAGCGGCGCGTCGTCCGGGCGCGGCGACCAGCCGGAGGGGTGGAAGGGGCTGATCGTCTCGTTCCAGGACAGCACCCCGTCGAACCGCTCCCGCAGCAGCTCGAAGCCGGGCGCGGCGTCGAGGGACGGGGTGGTCTCGGGGACCGCGGCGCTGTTGGCGACGAGCAGCAGCCTGCGGCCGGCGGGGGAGAAGCACCCGGCGTCCAGCGCGGCGGCGAGCGTCGCGGCCCCGTACAGCGTCGACGCCAAAAAGATCTGGGTGCGCGGGCGGCCGGGCATCACAGCGCACCGCCCACGGGGCGCGGGGCGGCGGGCCGGCGGCGGAGCCTGCGCAGCCGGGCCGCGCGGTCGTAGTCCATGGAATGCAGTGCGTCCTTGACGAGGTCCGGTGGCATCCGCCGCAGAGCGGACGCGCTCATCGACCGCAGCGCCCGGGCCACGTCGGGTTCGAATCGTTCGAGGGAACCTAGATGGTGGGAAATGATTGCGCAATAGGTGCGGACGGCTTTCGGGAGCAGCCGGTCCGCGTCCGGGTCTTTCGCCGTCTCTTCGATGACCTGATCGAATGCGCGCAGGAAATCCAGCTGCCGCACATCGCCGATCTGGGTGAGCGACGTCGGCACTCCGCGCCGGTAGAAGACGCCGAGCAGGCCGGCGACGGCGAAGGTCCGCGCCTCGCGGTGCAGCCGCCAGATCCACGGCCGGTCCTCGGCGGTGCGCAGGCCGGGCGTGAAGTGCAGCAGGCCCTCCTCCAGCAGCCGCCGGTGGTAGACGCCCGCCCACGCGAAGGGGTAGTCGACGGAGGTCGAGCGGTCGGCGGGGAGGATGGCGGCGCGCGGGTCGAGCACCACCCCGCGCCGGCCGTGCGGCACCCGCTGGACGGTCCGGGCCCGGCCGGTGCACTGCACGTGGTCGGTGCGGACGAAATCGACCGCCAGCTCCTCGATCACGGCCACGAGCCGCTCGAAGTGGCCGGGCGCCAGCCAGTCGTCGCCGTCGAGGAAGGTGAGGTACTCGCCTCGGGCCGCGTCCAGCCCGGTGTTGCGGGCGGTGGCGAGGCCGCCGTTCACCTCGTGGCGGACGAGCACGGCGCCGGGCACCTCGCGCTCGGCGCGGTCCAGCAGCTCCGGCGTACCGTCGCTCGAACAGTCGTCCACGAGAATGATTTCGAAATCTTCACGGGCATTCGCACACAGACTTCTCAGTGTGTCCGGCGCATACGTCTGCACATTGAAGAACGGCACGATAACGGAGAGCTTGACCACCTCGGTGACATTAGGCGGCCCCCCGGCATTCGTCTTGACGCCGGGCGGGCGCGAAGGTGAACGAAGCACGGCGGAATGATGAACCCGGCACGCTGCCGGGCCGATTCCCCGATCGTCGGTGTGCTGTTTACCGGTTGTTGCACTCGCGTTGGGCAACGAAACCGAATGGATTCCTATCGTCGGCGACGTGCCATCACGTACCGAGAAACCGCTGCGCGTCGCCGTGCTCGCCGACTCCGACACCCGGTGGAAATGGGGCGCGCTCACCGCGCACCGCCTCGCCCCCGGAGCCCGGCTCGACGGCTGCCTGCTGCGCGGGCGGGCCACGCCGACGGGCCGGCAGCTCGCCGAGGTCGGGGTGCGCGCGGAGACGCTGCGCGAGGTCACGATGACGGAGTTCGTCCGCACGGCCGACCGGAGCCGCTACGACGTCGTCGTCCTGGCCTGCGTCGGCGGAGCGGTCCAGGCCGCGCTGCACGGGCTGGCCCACGCCTGGGGAACCGGCCCCGCCCGCCCGGTCGTCGTCACCGGCTACGTCGGCGTCGTCTACGAGAAGCTGGCCGACGGGCTGCTGCTGCGCCACGGTGCGGACGTCGTCCTCGCCAACTCCCCCGACGATGCACACCGGTTCCGCGCGGTGTACGAGGGCGTGGGGGCCCCTGCGGACAGTGTGGCGGAGTGGGCCCTGCCGTTCCTGGCGGACACAAGCGACGCCGGCGACAAGGTGATCGACGCCGAGGGAGCCCGACTCGGCCCGTTCACCGTGGTGTTCGCCGCCCAGCCCTCCGTACCCGAGCGCCGCGCCGACCGCGCCTACCTCCTGCGCCGCGCCGCCGCCCACGCCCGGCTGCACCCCGGCCGCGAGGTCCTGATCAAGCTCCGCAGCAAGCCCGGCGAGCACACCACCCACATCGAGGAACACCCCTACCAGAAGCTCGCCGCGAAGCTCCCGGGCGGCCTGCCGCCCAACTGCCGCCTGGTGTACGGGCACATGGGCGACGTCCTCGACCGCACCGACCTCCTCGTCACCGTCAGCTCCACCGCCGCCCTGGAGGCCCTCCACCGGGCGATCCCCACCGCCGTCCTCACCGACCTCGGCATCCGCGAGGGCCTCGGCAACCACCACTTCCTCGGCTCCGGCTGTCTCGCCTCCTGGGACCGGCTCGACGCCGGCCACCTGCCCGTGCCCGACCCCGGCTGGACCGCCCGGCAGGGCGTCGCCACCGACGGCCCCTACGCCCACGGCACGGCCTTCGACGCGGCCCGCCGCCGCGTCGCCGCCCTCGCCGCCCGCCCCGGCCTCCCGCCGCTCGCCCCCTACTACACGGCACGGACCGCCCCCGGCTACCTCCCCGGCATCCTCGCCCGCCACGGCCTCGACCCCGAGGGCCGCCCCCTCCCCGGCCGCGCCGGCGCACCCGCCGAGGCCGGCGCCCTGCGCCGCGCCGTGCGCGAGGCCGCGCGCGGCGCCTACCGCCACGGCGTCCAGCGCGTCGCCCCCGTCATCCGCCGCCTGGGGGAGCTGTGAGCACCGGCGCCCGGCCGCCGGCGCTCACCGGCCCCCACGAAGGAGCCAGCATGCCCGCCCGCCCCCCGGCCGTCCTGGCCGTCATCCCCGCCCGCGGCGGCTCGAAGGGCGTCCCCGCCAAGAACCTCGCCGAGGTCGGCGGCGTCCCCCTCGTCGCCCGAGCGGTCCGCGCGTGCCGGGCCGCCCGCCTGGTCACCGACGTCGTCGTCTCCACCGACGACCCCGCGATCGCGGCGACGGCCCGCGGCGCGGGAGCGGTGGTCGTCCACCGCCCCCCGGCCATCGCGGGCGACACCGCGACGAGTGAGGCCGCGGTGCTGCACGCGCTGGACGCCTTCGAGGCGATGAGCGGCACCCCGGTGGGCACCGTGCTCCTCGTGCAGTGCACCAGCCCCTTCCTCACCGGCGGGGACATCGACGCCGTGGCCGCGGCCGTCGCCGAGGACGGCGCGGACAGTGCGCTGACGGTGGCTCCCTTCCACGGCTTCGTGTGGCGCGCGGGCGAACCCGACGGTGCGTTGCCGGGTGAGTCCTGGCGCGGGGGCGAGCCTGCCGCCGCCCTGCCGGGTGCGCGAGGGCGCGAGGACGCCGAGTCGCTGCCGCTGGGCCGTCCGGCGGAGAGCGGGGCCGCTGCCCCGGCGTGCGCCCCGCGGCGTGCGGGGGATCGGGCCGCAGTCGAATTGCCGCCGCCGGCCCGCGTTGCGGAGGGGTGGACGGGCCTTCGCGAGGGCGGCTCCGTCGGAGCCGAGTCGCTGCCGTCGGCTCGTCCGGCGGAGGGTCGGGCGCCCCGAGGCGAGTTCGCCCCGGCCGAAGGCGAGCCGTCGGCGGCTCGTTTGGCGGAGAGCGGGGCCGCTGCCCCGGCCGACGCCCCGCGCGCAGGGGGCCGCGCAGCGCAGGGCGGCGGCACGGCCCCGGCCGGCGCCCCCCGGCGCGAGGCGGGCCGGGCGGCCCACCAGGCCACGGCGCCCCCCGCCGGAGGCCACGGCGTCAACCACGACCGCTCCCACCGCCCCCGCCGCCAGGACCGCCCCCAGGACCTCCTGGAGACCGGCGCCGCCTACGCCATGCGCGCCGACGGCTTCCGCGCCGCCCGCCACCGCTTCTTCGGCCGCACCGAGCTCGTGCGCACCGACGCCGCCCGCGTGCTGGAGATCGACGATCCGCACGACCTCGCCCGGGCCCGCGCCCTCGCCCCCCTGCTCGACCCCGCCGCCGACCCCGCCCGCCCCCCGGGCGCCCTCCCCGACCGCGGCGCGATCGACGCCGTCGTCATGGACTTCGACGGCACCCAGACCGACGACCGGGTGCTCATCGACGCGGACGGCAGGGAGCTCGTCGCCGTCCACCGCGGCGACGGGCTCGGCATCGCCGCCCTGCGTGACGCGGGCCTCGCCCTGCTCATCCTCTCCACCGAGACCAACCCCGTCGTCGCCGCCCGCGGCCGCAAGCTCCGGGTGCCCGTCCTGCACGGCGTCGACCAGAAGGACCGGGCGCTCAAACAGTGGTGCGACGAGAACGGCATCGCGCCCGACCGCGTGCTCTACGTCGGCAACGACGTCAACGACCTGTCCTGCTTCGGCCTCGTCGGCTGGCCCGTCGCGGTCGCCACCGCCCACCGAGCCGTCCGCGACGCGGCCCGGGCCGTCACCACGGCCCCCGGCGGCAGCGGCGCCCTCCGGGAGATCGCCTCCTGGATCCTCGGCCCGACCCTGGCCCGCTGAGCCCTCCCCCTGCACCCCAGCCCGTCCCTCCCGAACCGAAGGAACCACCCCACATGAGCCTCGCCCTGCGCACCCGGCCCCTCGGCACCAGGACCGCCGGCCCCGGCCACCCCGTCTACATCACCGGCGAGATCGGCATCAACCACAACGGTGACCTCGACAAGGCCCTCGCCCTCATCGACGCCGCCGCCGACGCCGGCTGCGACGCCGTCAAGTTCCAGAAGCGCACCCCCGAGATCTGCACCCCCCGCGACCAGTGGGACGTCGAGCGCGACACGCCGTGGGGCCGGATGACCTACATCGCCTACCGCCACCGGGTGGAATTCGGCGAGGCGGAGTACCGCAGCATCGACGAGCACTGCCGCACCCGCGGCATCGCCTGGTTCGCCTCGCCGTGGGACACCGAGGCCGTCGCCTTCCTGGAGAAGTTCGACGTCCCCGCCCACAAGGTCGCCTCCGCCTCCCTCACCGACGACGAGCTGCTGCGGGCCCTGCGCGCCACCGGCCGCACCGTCATCCTCTCCACCGGCATGTCGACGCCCCAGCAGATCCGCCACGCCGTCGAGGTCCTGGGCAGCGAGAACATCCTGCTCTGCCACGCCACCTCCACCTACCCCGCCAAGGCCGCCGAGCTCAACCTCCGGATGATCCACACCCTCCAGGCCGAGTACCCCAACGTCCCCATCGGCTACTCCGGCCACGAGACGGGCCTGCAGACCACCCTGGCCGCCGTCGCCCTCGGCGCCACCTTCGTCGAGCGGCACATCACCCTCGACCGGGCCATGTGGGGCTCCGACCAGGCCGCCTCCGTCGAGCCGGGCGGCCTCCAGCGGCTCGTGCGCGACATCCGCGTCGTCGAGGAGTCGCTCGGCGACGGGGTGAAGAAGGTCTACGAGAGCGAGCTCGGCCCGATGAAGAAGCTGCGCCGGGTCCCGGGCGTCGTCGCCCAGGCCGGCGCCCGCGAACCCGTCACGGTCTGACGGCACCCCGGTGACCCCGCCCCCACCGCCCCCGCCGCCCCGTCCACCTGCCGGCGCCCGCACCCTGGCATTCGTCGAGAGCCCCGTACAGCTCCTGAACGTCCTCGAATGGGCGTACGCCGCCGGGGCGGACGACCTGGTGGTCGTCGTCCTCGCCCCGCACGACCCCATGACACGCGGTCAGCTGCGCCGGATGGCCGAGCTGGCCCGGGGCCAGGGGTACCGGGTGCGCTGGGAGGAGGCCCGGGGTGGGCCGGGGGCGCCGGTGCGGACGGTCGGGGGGCTCGCCGGGTCGCTGCGCCGGGCGCGCCGCGTCGTCATCGGCGACCCGTTCTCGCGCTATGTGCAGCTGCTGCTGACCATCACCCGGGCGCCCGATCTGGTCGTCGTGGACGACGGCACGGCCACCATGGAGTTCGTCTCCCAACTCGCGCGCGGGGAGCGCCTCGTACGGTGGCACCGCCGGGGCAGTCGAGGGGCGCGCGATCTTGCCTTCGCGCCTGTGTCCGCTTCCGCGCGCCGTCGGCTCACTCCGAACAACCGCCGGAGCGTTGCGGTGTTCACCTCGATGCCGGTCCAGGCCCCGCCCGGGGTGGAGGTGCTCCCCAACGACTTCGCCTGGACCCGCGCCTCCTTCGGGCCGCCCCGGCTCACCCGGGGGACGGACCTCGTCGGCACCTCCCTCGTGGAGACCGGCGTCGTGGACCCCGAGCGCTACCTGGAGGCCGTCGCGGCCCTGGCCCGCGCCCACGGCGCCACCCGCTACTTCGCGCACCGCCGGGAGAGCGCGGAGAAGCTGCACCGCATCGCGGCCCGCCTCGGCCTGGAGGTCGTCCGCCCCGACCTGCCGCTGGAGCTCATCGCGCGCCGCGGCCCGATCGGCCGTACGGTCCTGAGCTTCCCCTCGACCGTGGTCCACACCCTGCCGCTGGCCCTCGCCGGGACCGGTGTCACCGTGGCGGTCTGCGGCGTCGACCCCGGGTGGCTCACCGAGCGGGCCTCGCCCCGGGCGGAGGGATTCCTGGCCGAGGTGACGGACACGGCCCCCGGTGTGCGGCGACTTCCGGTCAGGCCGCTGACGGCTCCCTGAGCCGTAAATACTGGTCATACCCTTCGGATGGCCCATCCATGCGGCTGAACTTTTCTTGATCTGGGGGCAGTTGCATGGCCCGGGGCTCTACGCTTCAGTTCGTGAACCATCTGATGCCGCTGGACGCCGAAGCCGAGACCGCCGACCGTGAGCTGCCCGGTGCGCTCCCCGCCGCGCTGCGCGATGAACTCATCGCCTTCCGCCGGGACTTGCACATGCACCCCGAGCTGGGGAACCGCGAGTTCCGTACCACCGCGGCGGTCAGAGCGAGGCTGGAGAAGGCCGGGCTCACCCCCCGCCCCCTCTCCACCGGCACCGGGCTCTTCTGTGACATCGGCCGGGACGTCGTCCGCGACGGCGGCGGCGGGGGAGCGGCGCGGCGCAGCACCAGCGCCCGCGGCATCCTGGCCATCCGGGCGGATCTGGACGCCCTGCCCATCCCGGACACCAAGTCCGTCCCGTACCGCTCGACCGTCCCCAGGATGGCCCACGCCTGCGGCCACGACGTGCACACCACCGTCGTCCTGGGGGCCGGGCTGGTGCTGGCCTCCCTGGCCGAGCAGGGCAAGCTGCCGCAGCCCGTCCGGCTGATCTTCCAGCCGGCCGAGGAGGTGCTGCCCGGCGGCGCGCTGGACGCCATCGAGTGCGGCGCGCTGGACGGCGTGGGGCGGATCATCGCGGTGCACTGCGACCCGAAGGTCGAGGTCGGCCGCATCGGGCTGAAGCAGGGCCCGATCACCTCCGCCTGCGACCGGCTGGAGATCTCGCTGGACGGCCCCGGCGGCCACACCGCGCGTCCGCACTTCACCACCGACCTGGTGACCGCCGTGGCCCGGGTGGCCACGGACGTCCCGGCGGTCCTCGCCCGCCGGGTGGACGCCCGCGCCGGGCTCTCCCTCACCTGGGGGCGGATGGAGACGGGCCACGCGTGCAACGTCATCCCCCAGCACGCCGAGCTCTCCGGCACCGTGCGCTGCCTGGACCTGCACGCCTGGCGGGACGCCCCCGACCTGGTGCACGCCGCGATCGACGAGGTCGCCACCCTGCACCGCGCCAAGTCGGAGATCAATTACGTGCGCGGCGTGCCGCCCGTCGTCAACGACCCGGACGTCACCAGCCTCCTGCGGCGCGCCATGACGGCGCGCCGCGGACCGTACTCCGTCGAGGACACCGAGCAGAGCCTGGGCGGCGAGGACTTCTCCTGGTACCTGGAGCACGTGCCCGGCGCGATGGCCCGGCTCGGGGTCCGCCCGGTGGGCGACAACACCCGCCGTGACCTGCATTGTGGCGATTTCGACGTGGACGAGGGCGCCATCCAGGCCGGGGTCGAGTTCTTCACCGCCGCGGCATTGCTCGACGGACGCCACCTGTAGGCAATCCGGCGGCATTCGGGGCAAGGCGGCTTCGCGACGATCCGATAACGGCTTTGAAGCACCCCTTTTATCTGCATCTACGCGCGTTACGATGCCCGCGAACCAGCGCCGACGGAGGCGCTTCGAGTGAAGGGGCCCCTTCGTGCGCCGGGTATCCACAATCACTGTCGCGGGCATCACCACCGCGGCTCTCGCATTCACCCTCACCGCTTGTGGTGAGTCCTCGACCGAATCCGGTGGAGACGGCGGCAGCAAGGGTGTCGGCCTTGCGTTCGACGTCGGTGGCCGTGACGACCACTCCTTCAACGAGTCCGCCGCCCGCGGTCTCGACCGGGCCGAGAAGGAGCTCGGCATCAAGAACCGGATGATGACCGCGAAGAACGGCGAGACCGAGGCCGAGCGCGAGCAGCGCCTGACCTCCCTCGCCGACGCGGGCTACAACCCGGTCATCGGCGTCGGCTTCAACTACTCGAAGTCGATCGAGAAGACGGCCAAGGAATTCCCGAAGACCACCTTCGCGGTCGTCGACTCGGTTGCCCCGGGCAAGAACGTCGACAGCATCACCTTTGCCGAGCACGAGGGTTCCTACCTCGCCGGTGTCGCCGCGGCGCTGAAGTCCAAGACCGGCAAGGTCGGTTTCATCGGCGGTGTGAGCAACGAGCTGATCAAGAAGTTCGAGGCCGG
The DNA here is from genome assembly GCF_040646215.1 of Streptomyces sp. NPDC046215. Classification (NCBI taxonomy): domain Bacteria; kingdom Bacillati; phylum Actinomycetota; class Actinomycetes; order Kitasatosporales; family Streptomycetaceae; genus Streptomyces; species Streptomyces sp. NPDC046215. Next base: position 131,546 of record NZ_JBEYZW010000005.1, read on the forward strand.
TTTCGTCCAGGGCGCCAAGGCGACGAACCCCAAGATCGAGGTCTCGCCCGAGTACCTGTACACGAGCAACGACAAGGGCTTCAACGACCCGGCGGCCGCCAAGGACAAGGCCAAGGGCATGCTCGACCGTGACATCGACGTGATCTACACCGCGGCCGGCCTCTCCGGCAACGGCTCGATCGAGGCCGTCGCGGCCAAGAGCGGCGCCTGGGCGATCGGCGTGGACTCCGACGCGTACCAGCAGCCGGGCCTGGCCAAGTACAAGGACTCGATCCTCACCTCGGTCGTGAAGAACGTCGACGTCGCGGTGTTCGACCTGGTCAAGAGCGTCAAGGACGGCAAGCCGCTGACCGGCCCGCACGCCTACCTGCTCAAGGACGGCGGCGTGTCGCTGTCCACCTCGGGCGGCCACATCGACGACATCAAGGCCAAGATCGAGGAAGCGAAGAAGAAGATCGCGGACGGCGAGATCAAGGTCAAGTCCACCCCGTGACCCCGGGGCCGGCCCCGGCCGGCCGATACGGCTCAGCGTGACCCCGGGCCCGGTGGCGAGGGAGACCCCCTTGCCGCCGGGCCCGCCCACGCGAACGATAGCTACGCGCGTAGCTTCCCGCCGACGCGGTAGCGTCGCCCCCGCCCAGCCGGAGTCCGCCGGTCCCCGCCCGGCCGAACCCGGCTTCCTCCCGCTCCCTTCCCCGAGGAGAGTGCGCCATCAAAGCGTCCAGCAGTACCGCCCCCGCAGTAGAACTCGCGGGCATCACCAAGCGGTTCCCCGGTGTCGTGGCCAACCACGACATCCACCTCACGGTCCGCCGCGGCACCGTCCACGCCCTCTGCGGCGAGAACGGCGCCGGCAAGTCGACCCTGATGAAGATCCTCTACGGCATGCAGAAGCCGGACGAGGGCACCATCACCCTCGACGGTGAGCAGGTCACCCTGCACACCCCCGGCGACGCGATCTCCCGCGGCATCGGCATGGTGCACCAGCACTTCATGCTCGCCGACAACCTGACGGTCCTGGAGAACGTCGTCCTCGGCGCCGAGAAGCTCCACGGCATCGGCGGCAAGGCCCGCACGAGGATCAAGGAGATCTCCGACTCCTACGGCCTGGGGGTCCGCCCCGACGCCCTGGTCGAGGACCTCGGTGTCGCCGACCGCCAGCGCGTGGAGATCCTCAAGGTCCTCTACCGCGGTGCCCGCACCCTCATCCTCGACGAGCCCACCGCGGTCCTCGTCCCGCAGGAGGTCGACGCGCTCTTCGACAACCTGCGCGAGCTCAAGGCCGAGGGCCTGACGGTCATCTTCATCTCGCACAAGCTCGGCGAGGTGCTCTCCGTCGCCGACGACATCACCGTCATCCGGCGCGGCACCACCGTCGGCACCGCGGTGCCCAGCGAGACCACCCCCAAGCAGCTCGCCGAGCTGATGGTCGGCAGCGAGCTGCCCTCGCCCGAGACCCGCGAGTCGACGGTCACCGACACGCCGATGCTCACCGTCGAGGGCCTGAAGCTCTCGGCCACCGACCCCGACGGCGTCGTCCGGGCCGTGCTCGGCGGCATCTCCTTCACCATCCACAAGGGTGAGGTCCTGGGCATCGCGGGCGTCGAGGGCAACGGCCAGGCCGAGCTCGTCGAGGCCATCATGGGCATGCGCGACCCCGACGGCGGCACCGTCACCCTCGACGGCACCGACATCAGCCACACGCCGACCCGCAAGCGGCGTGAGGGCGGCATCGGCTACATCCCCGAGGACCGCCACCGCCACGCCCTGCTGCTGGAAGCCCCGCTGTGGGAGAACCGCATCCTCGGCCACGTCACCGAGCGGCCCAACAGCAAGCGCGGCCTCCTCGACCTCAAGGCCGCCCGCGCCGACACCGAGCGCATCGTCGAGCAGTACGACGTGCGCACCCCCGGCATCGAGGTCACCGCGGCCTCCCTGTCCGGCGGCAACCAGCAGAAGCTGATCGTCGGCCGCGAGATGAGCCACCTGCCCAAGCTGCTCATCGCCGCGCACCCCACCCGGGGCGTGGACGTCGGCGCGCAGGCCCAGATCTGGGACCAGATCCGCGAGGCGCGCCGGGAGGGCCTGGCGGTACTGCTGATCTCCGCCGACCTGGACGAGCTCATCGGGCTCTCCGACACCCTGCGGGTGATGTTCCGCGGCCGCCTGGTCGCCGACGCGGACCCCGCCACCATCACCCCGGAGGAGTTGGGCTCGGCCATGACCGGCGCCGCTACCGGCCACCTCGAACACGCCGAGGACGCCGCCGGGGACACCCCGGCCGACGAGAGCCGCGAAGGGGGCGACTCGCAGTGAAGAAGCTCGACAAGAACAAGCTGATCCTGGGCTTCGCCGCCCCGGTCCTGGCGATCGTGACCGCCCTGGTGATCACCTCGATCATCATCGCCGCCACCGGCAAGGACCCCTTCCACGCCTACCAGGTCATGGTCGACTTCGGTTCGAAGAGCGACTCCCAGGTGTGGATCGTCAACAAGGCGACCCCGTACTACCTGTCCGCGCTGGCCGTCGCCATCGGCTTCCGGATGAACCTCTTCAACATCGGCGTCGACGGCCAGTACCGCATCGCGGCCTTCTTCGCCGCCGTCGTCGGTGGTGCGCTGACCCTCCCGGGCTTCATCCAGATCCCCGTGATCATCATCGTCGCCATGCTGGTGGGCGCCGTGTGGGCCGGCATCGCCGGTCTGCTGAAGACCACCCGCGGCGTCAGCGAGGTGATCAGCACCATCATGCTGAACGCCATCGGCGGCGCGGTGATCGTCTACTTCCTCCAGGACGGGCGGCTCGGGGAGAAGGAGGGCAACTTCCTCCACACCCCCTACCTGCCGGACTCCGCGCACTTCTTCGAGATCCCGACCGAGCCCAAGCCCCTCTACGGCTTCGTCGTCGTCGCGGCCCTCGCCGGACTCGCCTACTGGTTCGTCCTCGGCCGTTCCCGCTTCGGCTTCGACCTGCGCACCGTCGGCCGGTCCGAGTCCGCGGCGCAGGCCAGCGGCGTCAACGTCAAGCGCATGGTCATCACCTCGATGGTGCTCTCCGGCGCCATGGCGGGCCTCGTCGGCATGCCGACCCTGCTCGGCGTCTCGTACAACTACGGCACCGACTTCCCCACGGGCATCGGCTTCACCGGTATCGCCATCGCGCTGCTGGGCCGTAACCACCCCATCGGCATGGCGCTCGGCGCCCTCCTCTGGGGCTTCCTGGACCGCACCGGCACCCAGCTCGAATTCGAGGGCTACGCGCAGGAGATCGTCGGCGTGATCCAGGGCGTCATCGTCCTGTGCGTCGTCATCGCCTACGAGATCGTCCGCCGGTACGGCCTCAAGATGCAGCAGCGCAAGGTCGGCGAGGAGCTCGCCGCCCAGGCCCGTAAGAGCGACAAGGCGGAGGTTTCCGCGTGAGTACGAGCTTCACCGCCGCCCTCGCCTCCCTTTCCGGGGGCCTCAGCGGCAAGAACAAGCCGGAGCGCCGCAAGCTCTCCTACCCGGTCGTCCTCCTGATCATCGCTGGTGCGCTGATCCTGCTGTCCGCCCTGCGGATGCTCACGGACGCCAACGACCTGACCTCCTCGGGCCAGTACAGCTCCGCGCTGGGCGCGGCCGTGCCGATCGGCCTCGCCGGCCTCGGCGGGCTGTGGGCCGAGCGCGCGGGCGTCGTCAACATCGGCCTCGAAGGCATGATGATGCTCGGCACCTTCAGCGCCGGCTGGATCGGCTGGCAGCACGGCCCCTGGGCCGCGGCGCTCGCCGGTGTCATCGGCGGCGCCCTCGGCGGGCTCGTCCACGCCCTGGCGACCGTCACCTTCGGCGTCGACCACATCATCTCCGGTGTGGCCATGAACATCCTGGCGCTCGGCGTCACGCAATACCTCGCCAAGCTGTGGTTCGGCGCGGAGGGCAGCGAGGCCCAGCAGGCGGGTGGCAACGACAAGCAGTCGCCCGTCATGGAGAACATGCCGAACTTCTCGATCCCCGGCCTGTCGGACTGGCTGAACGACATCGAGAAGCACCACTGGTTCCTGCTCTCCGACCTCGCCGGCATCCTCGACGGCCTCGTCACCGACGTGTCCTGGCTGACGATCGTCGCCGCGCTGCTGTTCATCGGCACGTTCTACGTGCTGTGGCGCACGGCCTTCGGTCTGCGCCTGCGCTCCTGCGGCGAGAGCCCCGTCGCCGCCGAGTCCCTCGGCGTCAACGTCTACAAGTACAAGTACGCGGCCGTGGTCGTCTCCGGCGCCATGGCGGGCCTCGGCGGCGCGTTCCTCGCCATCGGCACCCACATGTACTCCGACGGCCAGACCGGCGGCCGCGGCTACATCGGCCTCGCCACGATGATCTCCGGCAACTGGCGGCCGGGCGGCGTCGCGATGAGCGCCGGCCTGTTCGGCTTCATGGACAGCCTCCAGCTGCGCTCCGGCGGCCCGACCGTCCACGCGCTGCTGCTGCTCCTCGCGGTCCTGCTCGTCGGCCTCGCCCTGTGGCGGCTGCGCGGCGGCAAGCCCCGCGCCGCGATCATCTCCGGTGCCGTCGGCGCCGCGCTCGTCATCTGGTACGCGCTCACCAAGACCGTGCCGCTGGAGCTCGTCGACGCCACCCCGTACGTGGCCACGCTGCTGGTCCTCTCGTTCTCCGCACAGCGATTGCGGATGCCGAAGGCCAACGGCAAGCCCTATCTGAAGGGCCAGGGCAAGTGACCTCTCCCATCCCCTGGGAGGACCTGCGGACGCAGGCCCGGGACGCCATGTCCCGGGCCTACGCCCCGTACTCGGACTTCCCCGTCGGCGCGGCCGCCCTCGTCGAGGACGGCCGGACCGTCACCGGCTGCAACGTGGAGAACGCCGCCTACGGCGTGACCCTCTGCGCCGAGTGCGGCATGGTCTCCGCCCTGATCGCCTCGGGCGGCGGCAAGCTCACCGCCTTCACCTGCTGCGACCGCCACGGCAACGTCCTCATGCCGTGCGGCCGCTGCCGGCAGCTGCTGTGGGAGCACGGCGGGCCCGAACTGGCCGTGGACACGACGCAGGGCGTCCGCCCGCTGTCGGAGCTCCTGCCGGACGCGTTCGGCCCCGCCGACCTGAATCGCTAAGAATGTCCTTGAACGCCGGATGGGCTCGTGAACCGGGCCCATCCGGCCGTTGTGGACACATCACACGTAAGGAAGTCTGCCGATGGACGCCATTTCCGTAATCCGCACCAAGCGCGACCGCGGCCGCCTGACCGACGAGCAGATCGACTGGGTCATCGACGCGTACACGCGCGGCGCGGTCGCCGACGAGCAGATGTCCTCGCTCGCCATGGCCATCCTGCTCAACGGCATGGACCGCGCGGAGATCGCCCGCTGGACCGCGGCGATGATCAAGTCCGGCGAGCGCATGGACTTCTCCTCCCTGCCCGTGCCGACCTCGGACAAGCACTCCACCGGCGGCGTCGGCGACAAGATCACCCTGCCGCTGGCCCCGCTCGTCGCCGCCTGCGGCGCGGCCGTGCCGCAGCTCTCCGGCCGCGGCCTCGGCCACACCGGTGGCACGCTCGACAAGCTGGAGTCCATCCCCGGCTGGCGCGCGCTGCTCTCCAACGACGAGATGATGGACGTCCTGCGCAACGTCGGCTCGGTCATCTGCGCCGCGGGCGACGGCCTCGCCCCGGCCGACAAGAAGCTCTACGCGCTGCGGGACGTCACCGGCACCGTCGAGGCCATCCCGCTGATCGCCTCGTCCATCATGTCGAAGAAGATCGCCGAGGGTACGGGCTCGCTCGTCCTGGACGTCAAGGTCGGCTCCGGCGCCTTCATGAAGAACATCGAGGACGCCCGCGAGCTGGCCTCCACGATGGTCGGCCTGGGCACGGACCACGGCGTCAAGACGATCGCCCTGCTCACCGACATGTCCACCCCGCTCGGCCTCACCGCGGGCAACGCCCTGGAGGTCCGCGAGTCGGTGGAGGTCCTCGCGGGCGGCGGCCCGGCCGACGTCGTCGAGCTCACCCTCGCCCTGGCCCGCGAGATGCTCACCGCCGCCGGCCTGCCCGACGCGGACCCGGAGAAGGCCCTGCGCGACGGCACCGCCATGGACCACTGGCGCCGCATGATCCAGGCGCAGGGCGGCGACCCGGACGCGCAGCTGCCCGTGGCCCGCGAGCAGCACGTGATCAACGCGTCGGAGACCGGCGTGCTCACCACGCTGGACGCCTACGCGGTGGGCGTCGCGGCCTGGCGCCTGGGCGCCGGCCGCGCCCGCAAGGAGGACGCGGTCCAGGCCGGCGCCGGTGTGGAGCTCCACGCCAAGCCGGGCGACAAGGTCGTCGCGGGCCAGCCGCTGATGACGCTCCACACGGACACCCCGGAGAAGTTCGCGTACGCGCTCCAGGCGCTGGACGGCGGCGTGCTCGTCTCCCCGGAGGGCACGGACTTCACCCCGAACCCGATCGTGCTGGACCGTATCGCCTGAATCGACTGAAGCGCCTGAATCGCGCCTGAACGAGGCGCGCACCGGTGGAAGGCCCCCGCTCCGGCGGGGGTCTTCCGCGTTTTCCACCGTCCCGGCGCGGTCAGGCGACGACGGCCTCGGCCAGCGCCGAGGAGAGCGGCTCGCCGCCGAGCGCGTCCCGCAGCTCCGCCACCCCGGCCCGCCGCTGGGCCGGGGTGAGGGAGACGTAGCGCTCGATCCGCTCGTTGAACGTCCGCCGGAACCGGGCGTAGAGCCCGTCGTCCTCCCGGATCCGGCCGGCGATCTCCACCAGGGCCGCGGTCCCGGCGACGTCGTCCTCGGGTATCCGCTGCTCCGGCAGGACGTCCGCGAACCGGCCGGCCGTCCGGCCGAAGAGCGTGCCGCCGAGCCGCCGCACGGTGAAGACGTGCGCGTAGTGCTGCTCGTGGAGCGCCAGGGGCAGCCGCCCGAGCGCCACCGCCTCGTGGAGCGCCGTGAGCCCCGGAGTGAGCAGGTAGTGGGGAGTGCCGGCCACCTGCCGCAGCAGGGCGCGCTGCGGCAGGAAGCGGCAGGTGGCGTGCCGTCCGGCGGCCGAGATGTCCTGCTCCCGGTGCTCGCCGAAGGGGCCGCCGCAGACCAGCACGCGCGGGAAGCGGGGCCAGTCGCGCAGCAGATCGCCGGTCCACCGGTGGAGCAGCCGCAGGTAGTCGTTGTTGACGTCGAAGTCCAGGAGGAAGTTCTTGAACCCGCCGATGTTGACCAGCAGGTCGTACTCGGGCTCCGCCCTGCTCCGCGCCGTGTGCGGGAGTCCGCGCAGTCCGTCGACGTCGATGATCGGGCCCGTCACGTGCACCACCGGGCCGGTGCCCCCGGGGCCGGCGAGCTCGGCCGCGCGTTCCCCGACCCCGGGGAAGTTCTGCACCACGCTGTGCGTGGCGAGCAGGTGGGCGGCGATGACGCGCTCGTGCGCCGAGAGAGAGCTCAGGTGCCGGTCGGCGGCGTGAAAGGAGGAGCGCGGCATGCTCGCGCACAGGGCGCGGATCCCGGCGAGCGGGCGCGTGAGCTGCCAGAAGCTCAGCAGGCTGTCCACCATGACCACCGGCCGGCCCGCCACGACGGCCCGCAGGGCCAGTGCGGCGTCCATGACGGAGACGACCCGGTCGCTCGTCCTCAGCAGCTCGTCGATCGCCGCGGGCCCGGCGCCCGCGGTGTCGCGGACGGCGTCGAAGGCGTCCGCGTTCCGGCGGGCGAACGCCGCCGCCACGCCGTCGCCGACGAAGATCCGCTCGTGCCCGGCCAGCAGCCGGGACACCGCGACGAGCCCGGCCGCCGGACCGAAGCCGCAGTTCTGGGCCCCCATCACGATGCGCATGACGTCAGCCTCCGGGTCCGCGTGCGGGTCCGCGCGCGTGCGGGACCGCCGCGGGCGCGGCGGTCAGGACGCCGTCGAGCCGCCGGGCGAACTCGGCCGGGTGCTTCGCGTAGCCGGCGTGCCTGCCGGGGAACTCCGCCAGCTCACGGCCGAGCAGCTCGGCGAGGGCGGCCGCGGGCCGGTGGATGACCTGGGCGCGTGAACCCCGGCCGCCCGCCACGACGACCCGGTCCGCGACCGCCGTGAGCGCGGCGAGGTCGGGGACGAAGCGGGTGGACGGCCGCATCATGTGGGCCAGGAAGAAGGCGCTGTTGTCGTACGCCTCCGGCAGCGCGGGCGCCGGCCGGCCGCCGAACAGGGGCTGGAGCTTTCGCAGGGCCGGTCCGACGCCCTCGCGACGGTAGTCCTCGTGGACGTCCTCGAAGAACGCCCGGTAGCGGGCGGCGTCCGGAAGCAGCTCCATCGCGGGCGGTTCGTGCGCGACGACCGACCGCACGAGGCCCGGATGGCGCGTCATCAGGGCGAGCGCGACGAGCCCGCCCGAGCAGCTGCCGAACACCTGCGCCGATCCGTCCGCCCCGCCCGTCGCGGACAGGTGGTCCAGGAGGCGGCGCGCGTCGTCGGCGTGCACCTCGATCCGCTGATCCGCCGGCGGGCCGTCGAGCGGGCTGCGCGAATAGCCCCGCGGATCGTAGGTGACGACGCGACGGCCGGCGGCGAGGGCGACCGCCAGGCCCTCGAAGACGGCCGCGTCGGAATTCCCGCCGGGAATGAGCAACAGGAGCGGCCCGCTGCCGCGCACTTCGAAGTAGAGCCTCGCACCCGGCACCGCCAGGGTGCCGATCTCCAGGGCGTTCATCCCTGGCCACCCTACGGACGGTGCGGGCGGTGGGGAACCGCCCCGGTCGGGTCCGCGGGCGCCTGTGGGGTGGTTTCCGCGGGGGCGGGGGCGCGCCTCCGCGGATGCGCGCCTCATCGCGACCGCCCCTGCCGATCCATCACCCCCGCGAGCGGGTCTCACGGCCGGGCGGGCGGGGCATCGCACACCTCACGCGTACCGCTTACCGCGTACCGCTTACCGCGTACCGCTCACTGTGAAGGAGACCGATCATGGCCGTCAGCAGATCGTGGACGCGTTGCGCAGCCGTGGCGGCAGCCGCCCTGCTCGGTGCGGCCGCGCCGGGTACGGCCCCCGCCCACGCCGGCTCATCGACGGCTGTGCAGTGCAAGGGGACGGAGTCCGTCACGTACCGGCCGGGGGTCACCTTCGCGCCGCGGAACGTCGAGATCACGACCGAGGGAAGGTTCACGACCTGCGCCGACAGCGCGGGCGAGGTGACGAGCGGGGCGTACGGGGAGCGGTTCACGGTCTTCGCCGGCTGCAACGACCTCCTGGGCGACTTCAAGGACCGGCGGACCGTCAAGTGGAGCACCGGTGAGAGCAGCGTCATCGACGCCACCGGCAACAGCACCGCCGTGGCCGGCCAGGTCATCACCACGATCACGGGCACGGTCGAGAAGGGCCGTTACCAGGGCCGGTCCGTGGTGCAGACCGTCACCCTCCCGCAGCCCGACCTGCTCCAGTGCCTGAGCACGGGTCTCACGGGGGCCACCGGAGTGACCACCCTGTCGATCGGCTGAGGCCGGCCCCCGGCCCGCCCCCCGGCCCGTTCACCGGCCGGCAGGAGGGCCGCCGTCCGCCGCCAGGGACTGGTGGGCCGGGGCAGTGGAGCGCACGAACTCCGTCAGGTCGTCCACGGTGAGACCGATGTGGGCGGCCCGGTGGACGGCCATGAGGAGAAGGTGGGCGGTGATCTGCTCGTTCCACTCGCCGTTGAGCCACTCCTGAGGCTTCTCGACCCCCGCGTCGTTGAGCAGCACGCCGTGCTTCCCGGCGACCTCCGCGACGACGCTCGCGATCGCGTGGAACCGGGTCGGCGCCTCGCGGCTGCCGGTGACGCCCGGGTACTCACCCCAGGTCGTGTACGAGAACGTGAAGCCTGCGGGTGGGTCGGCGGCGAGAGAGGCGAAGTAATCAGGCTGCTTCTCGGGCCAGTTGTCGTGAACCAGTGTCACGTCGTGGGTCTTCATGTGGCGAGCATCGCAGCGACCACTGACAATCGGCCGCCGGGCTTTCGCGGCCACGGAGCCGGTACGGGCCCCTTCTTGCCCGCGGCGTGCCCGTCTCCTCGATCACGGGCCGAAGTCGGGGCCGATGTCATGCACGGGCCTGCCGAGCGGGGCAGGGCAGGTCGGGGGCAGCGCGGTTCGGGGAGCACGTCACGAGGGCGACCGAGTGGTAGACAGTGCCCTTCAGATAGTGGCCAAGGGACACGTCTCCTCCCCATGTCAGCCTGTCGGCTGCGGCCTGCACCAGAAGAGCCAATCTGGTCACATCCCGGTCCTCCTCAGAGGCGAACCGGGGGGCGAATTCCGCTAATTGGTTGCCCAGCCATTCGCCGGCTTCCTTGGGTTCCTCCCATGTCCCTCGGATCATCGAGGGCGGCTTGATGAGCCAGTGCGCCGTCTGGATCGGGGGCACGTCGGAGGTCGGGAACACAGCCAGGGCTTCCCGGTAGCGGTCATGTACTTCCTTCTCGCTGCTCGCCGTCGGGGCCTGGCCGGGAGGTCTGCGGATGCTCTCCTTGTCAAACGCCTTCTTCTCCCCGAGCCATGCGTAACCGTGGTGGTGCACCGCTGCTCCGTCCCATGGGATGACGACGGCCCCGCCCGTCGGCGTGAGGGCGGGGCCGTCGGTTCAGGTGGTGCCGTGGTCAGGCGGAGAGGTCGAAGCGGGCGGGGTCGATGCCTGCCGCGTCCAGCTCGGCCGTGGTGAAGCGCAGCGGATCGGCGTCCGGGCGCTTGCTGTCACCCATCGCCCACGCGTCCGGTCCGATCTTCGCGAGCGTCACGCACGACTCGCCGTCCGGGTGCGTGTTGCCGCCGCACGCCTTCGAGAACTCGGCTCCCCCAACGGGGAGTCCGTACAGGTCGGTCATCGTGGTGCCCCTTCCTGATCTGCTGACGGCCCCGAGAAGGCCGTCCCCCGCCCCTATCGGGCGGAAGTTTCCGTGACCCTCATGGCCTCGGCTATTGCGCACAGAGGCAGACCGGGCACCTCTCCCGGGGGCGCGTGGGTCACGTACTCCCACTCATCGGTCCCGGTGCCATCGCGTACCCCTTCACCGCGGCTCGGTGTGCTGATGACGTTAGGGAGGGGGCCGACTGTGCATCCACGTTGTTGCACGCCGTTGCATGGATTCACCCGAGCGCGGCCAATGCTTTCGTGATGAGGGCTCTGGCGGGTGCTCCGCGTACGGCCGTCTGTGACAGCTCGGCGAACGCACGGAGGTACGTACGGATTTCTCCGGGCGTGGTCAGGTTGATCTCTGCGGTGAGGGTCTCCACCGCTACCTGTTTGTCGTCGAAGGCGTAGAAGGCTTCGAGGGGCCACACGGTCCGCTGTGCCCTGGCGGGGAGGATGCCGAGCGAGACGTTCGGCTGCCCCATGATCGTGAGCAGGTACTCCAGCTGCTCAGCCATGGCCGCATCGTCGCTGACCCGGTAGTAGAGAACCGTCTCTTCAAGGAGCAGCGCGAAGCGGTGGTCGCCTTCCCTGATAACCCGGGAACGGGCCTGCCTCGCCTGTACTGCGTCGGCCACATCGTCGGGGGTCCCCTGAAAGTTGGTGATGGCCTTCAGGAGTCCCGTGGCGTAGCCGGAGGTCTGGAGCATGCCCGGTATTACGTTCGAGGCGTAGACGCGAAACGAGCGCGTGCGCTGGTAGAGCGGGACCGTCCTTTCATGGATACGGCGCATGCCGTCGCGGTGGATCTGCTTCCACTCGACGTACATCGACTCTGCGTTCCGGGAGGCGGCGATAATGTCGGCCGCCTGGTCCTCGGAACCGCAGGCCGTGCACCATGCCCGGATGTCTGCATCCGAGGGGGCCGTCTTGCCTCGGGCGATGCGGGACGACTTCGACTTGTGCCAGCCGCACCTGGCGGCCAGCTCATGCCCTGAGAGCCCGGCGTCCTTCATGAGCCCTTGCAGGCGAGACGCGACAGCGGCGCGCGCGGCTTGGGCACTGGAGAGCGGAGAGGTGGGCATGGACTGACCGGCCAGGGATCAGATGGTGTACTTCTCGTGCGGGATGCCGCGCTCCCACACCGCTTCGAACGCTGAGGTACAGAACGCCGCTACGGCGGGGGCTTCCGTCTGGTCGGTGTGCACCCACCGGCCGTCCCCATCGAAGATGTTGAACTGGACCAGGCGGCCGTCGAAGAGCCAGAAGTCGTTGCCCGGGAGGGCGAGGTCCGAGGCACTGCGGCGGGGAAGCCAACGGATCTGTTCCCCGGCTGCCAGGTTCGTGAAGGTGCCGGAGTGCTCGAATGCGATGTAGTCGCTGACAGGCTCCGAGATGATCCGGGCCCGCCGGATGAGGACACCTTTAGCCGTGACCTCTTGCACGAGGTCGAGCCAGGGGCGCCACCATGAAGCACGGTCATCGGGATTGAGCCGGTGGCCCTGCTTCCATGCTGCGAAGCCTTCGATCTCGTTGTCGACGCCGTATCCGTCGCGCATCTCCAGATGAACGGCTGACTCTTGAACGGACCTGATGAGATTGGAGAAGTCAGTCAGACTCTGCGACACGAAGCGCCTCCCGGAGAAGCGGGATCATCCGCTTCGGAACCCTGATCACTGACTCGTGGTCCGGGATCGGAACATCTTTCGAGCTCTCGCTCGTCGTCTGATCGTCTGCCGTCCGCCCTTGAACGAGAAGATCCTTCGTGTCCTCGTCCACCCATACAGCGGGTGATCCGTGATCTCCGGACTCGGGATCTTTACCGATGAACCGTAAGGCCATGGGGTCCTCCCCGTCGAGCGCGTTGCGCCTGGTTCCACGACCTTCACTCTGCCGGACAACGCTGGTCAAGGGGGCGGGAATGTCACGTCGTGGCGGTCACTCGCTGTTGGTCGCACCAGGGTCTGACAACCGGCCCGGGGTCTGGGCCGATCAGGCTGTACGCCGGGCCCACTCGTTATGCCGGTGAGCCGACGATCCGCCGCCCACGGGTCCGCTGCCGGAGCCACCCGAGGTGGGTGAACCCTCGGGAGTCGACGGCGGCCTGTGCGATGTTCACGGCGGCCGCCCGATCAGCGGCGCGCCGGTGCGCCCTGGACGGGGTGAGCGCGGACGGCAGCCCCGACGGCCGGACGGCGCCGTAGCCGGTGAATCGCCGCACCCCGCACCCGTCGCACCGGGATTCGCCTCCCTAGTGCGTCCAGCCCTCCTGATGAAGGCACCGGGTCATCAGCGCGTCACCGCCGGGAGGATGTGGACGCTGCGGAAGTGACTGCGGACGGCGACGGTCGCGTCCGTGATCTGCTCCTCGTCCCCGCCGTCCACGGCCCGCTGCCGGGCCGCGCGCAGCGCGACGCACTCACCGCAGGGACCCACCGCTTTCGGCTCGTCGCCCAGGACGAACCACATCGCTTTCCCCGGCCCCGGCCCGTGCGCGCACACGCCCCAGGCGTCGGAGCCCGCCGCGATCAGGGTGAGGCCGCGCCCGGACTCGTCGTCCAGCGAAACGGAGGGCCGCCGCACGGGCAGCCCGCCGGCCCCGTCGTGGACGGAGACGCGCAGCCGGCCGGTGTCGGTCCACTCGGCGTGGAGGGTGACGGGGCTGGTGCAGTGCTTGGCGCGACAGGCGTTGACGGCGTTGGTGACGGCCTCGGAGGTGAGGGCGACGGCGGTGTCGGTGAGGTCGGTCCGATAGGAGGAGAGGAGCAGGGTCCGGACCGCTTCCCGGGCGGTACGGACCCAGGCGGGGTGCGGCGGGAAGGCGAGGGAGCAGGTGGAGGGTGGGAGGGGGTGCATGGGGTCTCCTGGGGGGCGGGTGCGGTGGGGCGAGCGGAAGGACGCGGTGGCGTTGCCGGGCCCAACTCGCGTTGGGTCAGGTGCACTTCCGCGTATGGGGCGTGGCGGAGGGATCGCACCGACGGTATGGGCAGGAGTGCGTAGGGTCCAACCGTGTCCCGGGAATGCCACCCGCAAGGGTGACGCGGGCGTGAGCTGATGGACCGGCGTGTGCCCTGAGCGCAAAACTGCGCGCATCCCTCACGCGAAGGAAGCGCATGCCACCCAGGAACAGCCCCAGTGAACGCCAACGCCGTCTCGGGGCAGAGTTGCGGAAGTTGCGGACTCGGGCGCGGATGTCCGGCGACGATGTCGCCGCGCTGATCGACGCGGACCGCTCTCGTGTCAGCCACATGGAGGCTGGACGGGTGGATGTGCCGCGAAACGGCTTGTACAAGTTGCTACGTGCTTATGGGTGCGAAGAGGGCCCGCTCTTCGAGGCGCTGATGGAGATGGCCCATGACCGGGGCAAGGGGTGGTGGGACGAGTACAAGGACACTCAGAGTCGTCGAGCCCTTGACCTGGCGGAGCTAGAGTCGCGGGCGGTCAGCATCCGATCGCATGAATCGGCGGTCATCCCGGGCATGTTCCAGACCGAGGACTATGCGCGTGCGGTGATCGCAAGCGTCGAAAGCGATCACAGGAAGCTCGACGGATGGGTGAGCTTCAGGATCGACCGGCAGCGCGTCCTGACTGAACTGCAGAGTTACCACGCCATCATCCCTGAGTCGGGGCTCCGCATGCGGGTCGGTAGCGCAAAGACCATGCGCGATCAGTTGCTGAGACTTATCGAGATCGCTCGGCTGCCGCATGTGACCGTGCAGGTCTTTCCCTTCGAGATGGGCCCGTACTCCACCTTCGTCCGCTCGTTCGTCCTCCTAGGCGGTGGGATTCCGGAACTGGACACCTTGTACCGGGAGCACCCGACGGGTGCGGACTTCATTGGGGATGGAGAAACCATCGCTGACTACGCCAGAATGTTCGAGCGACTCTCATCGTTGGCCCTCGCCCCCATCGACCCGGAGGCGGCGCCTGAGCGCGTGGAGACCCAGGACTCGTTGCGCTTGCTACAGCACGTCTTGTACGAACTGCGATAGGCGGCGGTATGACTCAATACGCATGGCGTAAGTCCTCATACAGTGTTGGCGGGGAGGGCTCCTGCGTCGAAGTCGCCCCCGCCCCCGGCGGTCTCATACGCCTCCGTGAGAGCGATGACCCCGCCCGCGTCATCACCACGACCCCCGCCACCCTGGCCACCCTCCTCAGAGCCGTCAAGGCCGACCGGCTCCCCGTACGGGTGAACGGCATCGGTGGACCTTCGCCGACCCCGTTCGGCATGCTGGGGTCGGTGATGTACCGATAAGGAGACCGCCATGAGCGCACTCACCATCGACTGCTCGGAAGGCCCCAGCGCCGAGTGGGACGAGCTGGTCCGGATCTGGGAAGAGACGGACGCCCCCGAGGGCTGCAAGGTGGAGATCATCGAGGGGATCATCACCGTGTCACCAGCTCCGGCCAACAAGCACAACGTGATCGCGGGAAAGCTTCAGCGCGCTCTGTACACCGTGATCCCCGAAGATTGGGGTATCTACCAGACGCTCGCAGTATCCGTGCCTTCGCGTAGCGGCCTCTTCATCCCCGACCTGGTCGTCGCGCCGGAGTCCGAACTCGTCGAACTGTCCGAGTCCGAGCAATACATTCCGGCGGCAGCTGCGACTTTCATCGCTGAGATCACCTCGAAGTCCAGCCTTCGTCACGACCGGGTCAGCAAGCCCGCGGCGTTCGCGCACGCCGGTGCGTCGCTGTACCTCCTGATCGACAGGTGGGCGAACGGCGGCCCGACCGTCACCCTTTACGGCGAGCCCAAGGACGATGTCTACCGCGTCCTTCAAGCCGGGAAGTTCGGCGACGCGATCCACCTCCCCGCCCCGTTCGACCTCGTGATCGACACAGGCCCGTTCCCCGGCTGACCGGGGAGGGGGAACAACGAAGAACCCGCCCCCCGCCAGGGGACAGGTGGCGGGGAACGGGTCCTTCGGGTCAAAAACCCGGGCTACGCCCGGACCGGCATGCGGCGGCGCTCCGCGAGCGCCTGCCGCGTCGCGTACAGCGTGATCGACGCCGCCGTGATCATCGCGATCAGGCCGAGGACGACCGCGCCGTCCCACCCGCCGTAGTGGAACGCGATCGCGCCGACCGTGCCGCCGACAGAGCTGCCCAGGTAGTACGCCGTCTGGTACAGGGCCGACGCCTGGGCGCGGCCCGTCTTCGCGGCGCGGCTGACCGAGGACGACGCGACGGCGTGGCCCGCGAAGAAGCCGGCGGTGATGAGGACCAGACCGGCCAGCACGGCCGTCAGCGACGAGGACAGCGACAGCAGCAGGCCCGCCGTGGTCGTGCCCACCGCCAGGTACAGCGCGCCGCGCCGGCCGAGGCGGCCGACGAGCTGTCCGGCCGCCGCCGAGGAGGCCGTGCCGACCAGGTAGATAAGGAAGATCGAGCCGACGACACCCTGGGGGAGGGAGAACGGCGCCTCGGCCAGCCGGTAGCCGATCACCGTATAGACCGCGCCGAAGACGGTCATGAACAGCCCGCCGATCAGGTACAGGCGGCGCAGCAGCGGGTCGGAGAGGTGGCCGGCGACCGTGCGGGCCAGGTCGCGCGGGGAGACGGCCGTCGGGGTGAAGTGCCGGGCCTTGGGGATCAGCGCGCGGAAGACCACCGCGCAGATCACGGCCAGGATGCCGACGGCGGCGAGCCCGGCCCGCCAGCCCCACGCCTGGGCGACCCAGCCGGCCAGGATGCGTCCGGTCATGCCGCCGAGGCTGTTGCCGGCCACGAACAGGCCGATCGCGCCGACGAGCGCCTTCGCCCGGACCTCCTCCGAGAGGTAGGCCATCGCCGAGGCGGGGAGGCCGGCGAGGGCGGCACCCTGCACGGCGCGGAGCGCCACGAGCCAGCCGAGGCCGGGGGCCAGGGGGACGAGCAGCGCCACGAAGGCGGCGACACACAGGGAGGCGGTCATCATCGTGCGCCGCCCGAAGCGCTCGGACAGGGCGCTCAGCGGAACGACGGCGAGGGCGAGGCCGCCGGTCGCGGCGGAGACCGTCCAGCTCGCCTGATCCGGCGTCACCCCGAGGTCGTCGGAGATCGCGGGGAGCAGGGCCTGCGTGGAGTAGAGCAGGGCGAAGGTGGCGACACCCGCGGCGAAGAGCGCGAAGCTCGTGCGGCGGTAGCCGGGCCCGCCGGGCACCAGCTTGCGGTCATCGGCCGAGGAGGAGGGAAGGGACGACAGGGCAGAGGCACCCGAACGCGCGATGACGACGGATGCCCTGGTATCGGCAGGAGGCATGTCTTGACCGTATGCACGTACCGCTCATGCGTCCAATGCACAAAATCGCGATAATCGTTCCCATGCAGCATGACCGCAGGCCAGGGCCGTCTCTGTCACCAATTGGCAACGGAAGCGTGACGAGGAATTTTGACAACTCGGTAACACCCGACACTCCCGGCATCGAGGCGGATTCGTGGGCGGCGACCCTCACGCCGCGCCTCGCGCAGTTCGTGGCGGTGGCCCGGCACGAGCACGTCACGCGGGCGGCACAGCAGTTGCGGATGCCGCAGTCGACGCTGAGCCGGTCGATGGTCCGGATCGAGAACGACCTGGGCGTCGCGCTGTTCGCCCGGCACGGGCGCACGGTCTCGCTCACCGCGGCGGGCCGCGCGTTCCTGGCCTCGGTCGAGCGGGCCCTGTCGGACGTCGAGCGCGCCGCCGAGTCCGTCCAGGCCGACGCCGACCCCACCACCGGCAAGGTCGCCTTCGGCTTCCTCCACACCCTGGGTTCGGAGACCGTGCCCGAACTGATCCGCGCCTTCCGGGCCGACCACCCGCGCGTCCGGTTCCAACTCGTCCAGGGCTACGGCGAGGCGATGCTGGAGAGACTGCGGTACGGCGACCTCGACCTGTGCCTGACGTCCCCACTGCCCGACGCACCGGACCTCGCGGCCCGCCGGCTGGACGAACAGAAGCTGCGCCTCGTCGTCCCCGAGGAACACCCGCTCGCGAGCCGCAAACGAGTCCGCCTGGCCGAGGCCGCGGCGGAACTCTTCGTCACCCTCGAACCGGGCTACGGCCTCCGCCGCATCACCGACGCGCTGTGCGCGGAGGCGGGCTTCACCCCGAAGGTGGCGTTCGAGGGGGAAGACCCCGAGACGCTGCGCGGCCTGGTCGCGGCCGGCCTGGGCGTCGGCCTCCTGCCACCCCCGGCGGTACCCCGCCCGGGCGTGGTGGAACTGACGGTCACCGCGCCGCGCGCGTTCCGCGAGATCGGCGTGGCCTGGCTGGACGGCCACCCGGACACCCCACCGGTAGCAGCCTTCAAACGCTTCCTACTCTCCCGCCGGGGGCAGCTGCTGCCGCGGTAGCGCGAACCGTCAGGTCCGCGGCGGCCCGTATTCCGGTCGCCGCTCACCGAACCGCCCGCCGATCAGCGCCAGCCAACCGCTGGGGGAGTACGGCGCCGGAGGCTCCACCTCCATACCCAGCTCGACCAGGGCGAGCGCGTAGTCCGTCTCGTCCAACGGCAGAGCCAGCAGCTCCGTCACCTCTCCCGCGACGCGCGCCACCAGCGAGGGGTCCGTGGACTCGGCGTAGTCCGCGAGGGCCGCGTCGTGGTCCGCGAATTCATCCGGCATGTCCTGGGAGAACCAGCCGCCGAGCAACTGGGCGAGCTCGGGATGAGGATCACCCGCGCGGCGCGTACGTCCGACGGGCCGCGACCGGCGAGCGTCATCGCCTGCAACAGCACGCGACGGACCGGCTCCTCCCGGGAGAGCCAGGCGGCCTCGTTGGCCAGCCGCTGCCGGACGCCCTGGGCGAGCCAGCGGTGGATGACCTGTTCATTGCGGGTCACGACTTGCTGGGTACACCGCTGGGCGGTCTCCCGGTCGGGATAGGTGGCGGTTCAGGTGCGCATGGGGGCGGCTTGCCCTCCCGCTGCCTCAGTGCTGCTCGGCGATGTGCTCATTGACCCTCCGCAGAACGTCACGGAAGGTGTCGGCACAGGCCCAGTCGATCCCGGGCTTCAGCGCGGTCTTCATCTGTTCGGAGTCCGGGAAGAGGATGAGGGCCTCCTGAAGCTCTCCAGCGAGGGCCGGAAGGAATTCATGACAGTCGGGGTGCTCGCTCTCGACCCCTTCCTGAATGCCTTCTGCCAAGGAATCGTAGATGCCCCACGACACCCACGCACTGAAGTGGTAGAGGCGCGGAAATTTCACCTTGATTTCCCACGGTGACATCGGCAGGGTCTGGAAATCAGGCAGTGGGTGACGGCCGAGGACGCGAATCATCTGGGCGACGAGTCGCAGGAAGTCCGGCCCGGACTGCTCGCCGGCGGCCCGCTCCAGCTTCGCGGTGAAGCCTGCCGGGGCCGTGTCGGCCGGCAGGGTGGAGGCGAGGTCGAGCATGGCCGCGACTGCCGACAAGGGCATGGACCATGAGGCGGAGGAAGAGCCCTCGACCGTTCGGCAGTAGCGGGTCAATTCATCCTCGAAAGGCGGCGCTCCGACCTCCTGGCATCGGACGGATATATCGAGAACTCGCGACATCGCGCCGTCGTTGAAAAAAGCACCGGTGTAAATGGCCACCGCTGTCCCGTACCTCTTCTCCATTTTGCCGTCGATGGCGGCGCCGGGGGTCGGAAGGAAGTCGACGGCGTTCTTCAGCCCGCCACTTCCTTCAGCTCGCCCTCGTCCGGACGGCTACGCCGCCGGCGCTCACCAGACTCGCCGCCCACGCGCCGAGGAATGCCTTGGCGACTTCCGCGTATGCCGCCGCGAAGGCGTCGGCTCCGCTGCCCTGGCCAGCCAGCTACTGGTGGCCGTCGAGCTTCTCGACAAAGGTCCGTGCACCGTCGTAGCCGGGTCAGCGGTGCGTTGGGGACGTTGAGACCCCGGCCGCAGGGCGTTTCGGTGTCCCGAACGTACCCGAAGCGCTCAGTACCCCGGCAACGTGCCGAAGCGGAGGCCCGCGAGGGCTGATCCAGCCCGTCCGGCGGTTGAGGACACCGCGCAGGGCGGCCCGGGGGCGCCGGCGCGTACCCGAAGCGCTCAGTACCCCAGCGACCCCCCGAAGCCGGAGGCCAGCGGCATGCGCAAGCCCAGCGGTGGCGGGGCCGCCAGCGCGTCTGCCACCGGGCGGGCGTAGTGGCGGCCGAAGAGCGAGCCCAGGATGAAATCCGTGGCCAGGCAGTGGACTTCGGAGCGGTGCTGGCGCAGGCCGTGGCCGTCGGAGTGGACCTCGAAGCGGCAGACGTCGCGGTTGACCTTCTTGGCCCGCTCGGCGAACCGGAAGGAGAGGTCGGGGTCGGTGTGCTCGTCGTTGGTCCCGTGCGCGAGCAGGACCCGCCGCCCCGCGAGCTGCCGCACCGGTTCGTCGGCCGCGGAGCCCTCCGGCAGCCAGGGGGCCAGCGCCAGCACGGACGTGACGGCCGGGTGTCCGCCGGCGTGCAGCGCGGCCCGGCCCCCCATGTCCGTGCCCACCAGGCACACCGGCACGTCGCCGTAGCGCCGCACGGCCTCGTCCGCCGCCCACTCGGCGTCCCGCACGGGGTCGGCCGCCGGGCCGTTCCAGCCCCGGCGGCGGTAGTGGACGACGTGGACGACGAGCCCCTCCGGCCCGCCCGCCCGGGCCAGCCGGCGGGCCAGCGGCCGTTGGGCGGCGAAGGAGAGGGCCGACGGGCGGCGCGTCCCGTCGGGGTGCCCCCCGGGGAGCAGGAGGGCGACACCGTGCACGGAGTGCCCGGCGCCGAGCGGCTTTCCGAGGCGCGCGGCTCCGCTCGCCGGCCGGTCGGGGTCCCGCTGCGGCAACGCTTGCTGAGACATGGCAGAAACGATGGCAGAAGGCCGTGCGGTGTCCACCCCGCCTACGGGTCACCGTTCCGTATCGTTCGCCGACATCTACGCGCGTAGGGGCTAGAGTGCCGAGATGACGACCGAGACCACCTCCCAACCCACCCCCGAGCAGATCCGCCGCGCGCCCAAGGTGCTCCTGCACGATCACCTCGACGGCGGACTGCGCCCCGGCACCGTCGTTGATCTGGCCCGCGCCTCGGGCTACGACGGTCTGCCCGAGACGGACCCGGACAAGCTGGGCGTCTGGTTCCGCGAGGCCGCCGACTCCGGCTCGCTGGAGCGCTACCTGGAGACGTTCGCCCACACCTGCGCGGTCATGCAGACGCGTGACGCCCTGGTGCGGGTGGCCGCCGAGTGCGCCGAGGACCTGGCCGAGGACGGCGTCGTCTACGCCGAGGTGCGCTACGCCCCCGAGCAGCACCTGGAGGGCGGTCTCACCCTCGAAGAGGTCGTCGAGGCCGTGAACGAGGGCTTCCGCGAGGGTGAGCGCCGGGCGAAGGCCAATGGTCACCGCATCCGCGTCGGTGCCCTGCTGACCGCCATGCGGCACGCGGCCCGCGCCCTGGAGATCGCCGAACTGGCGAACCGCTACCGCGACTCCGGCGTGGCCGGCTTCGACATCGCGGGTGCCGAGGCGGGCTTCCCTCCCACCCGCCACCTGGACGCGTTCGAGTACCTCAAGCGCGAGAACAACCACTTCACCATCCACGCGGGTGAGGCGTTCGGCCTGCCCTCGATCTGGCAGGCGCTCCAGTGGTGCGGCGCGGACCGGCTCGGCCACGGCGTCCGCATCATCGACGACATCGAGATCGCCGAGGACGGCACGGTCAAGCTCGGCCGGCTGGCGTCCTACGTGCGGGACAAGCGCATTCCCCTGGAGATGTGCCCGACGTCGAACCTCCAGACCGGCGCCGCCGATTCATATGAGAACCACGCGATCGGCCTGCTCCGCAAGCTGCATTTCCGGGCGACGGTGAATACCGATAATCGTCTGATGAGCGGCACCAGCATGAGCCTGGAATTCGAGCACCTGGTGAAGGCGTTCGGCTATTCGCTGGACGACATGCAGTGGTTCACCGTCAACGCGATGAAGTCCGCGTTCATCCCCTTTGATGAACGTCTGGCCATGATCAATGACGTGATCAAGCCCGGCTACGCGGAGCTGAAGTCGGAGTGGTTGTTCCGTCAGACGGTGACGCAGACCGCCTGACCAGCCATTCTGGCTCCGCTCGCGACGGATGGTGAATCCGCGGGTAATGCAGTGCATACGGCCGGGACTTCATTGTCCCGGCCGTGTCATTGTTTGCGGCCCCCCTGGTGTCATGACTAGGTTGCAGTGCCGCTCAAAATTCCCCCGTCGCGAGGAAAGAATTCAGATGAAGCAGGGAACCATCAAGACCCTCGGTGCTGCCGTCCTCGGTGTTGCCTTTGCCGCCACGGCGGCGGGCAGCGCGTCGGCGGCCGGCACCGCGGGCGCTGTCGAGTCGGTCACCGGTACCACCGCGAGCACGATGGCCGGACTGCCGGTCCAGCAGGCGGCCAAGCTCCTCCCCGCGGGCGGCCCCGTCGTCGCGGCCGCGGACCACGCGATCGAGTCGGGCCTCCTCAAGGCCCCCTCCCAGGCCGTCGACAAGGCCCTCGCGCCCAACCTTCCCAAGCTTCCGCCGGCGACCGCGGCCCCGGCCGACACCAAGGGCAACGGCGGCCTGCTCGGCGGCCTCCCGCTCGGCAACCTCTCGGTGCCGAACCTCGGCGGCAGCTGACCCCGCCGCGATCCGCGCGACGGCGGGCCGCTCACCCCGTGCCGCGGGGGTGGGCGGCCCGCCGTCCGCGCGTGCGGGGCGTCACCAGGAGGTGGCCGCCTTAGGGCTCTTCTCGGACGGCAGCAGCAGCCACAGCGCGAGGTAGAGCACGAACTGCGGGCCGGGCAGCAGGCACGAGACCAGGAAGATCACGCGCATCGTGGTGCGGGAGGTCCCGTAGCGCTCGGCGAGGCCCGCGCAGACTCCGGCGATCATCCTGTGGTTGCGGGGCCGGACCAGGGGAGCGGACATGGCGGCGACTCCTCGTCGTCGGGGCGGCTGCCGCCGGTGCGGCGGCCTGCAGGAACCGTTTTCCTGATGGCTCCACGCTACGGCCGCGAGATGAGGCAAAGCGTCGCTCTACGGGGCGATCCCGACCCTGGGGATCGTCGGGGTCAGACCCTGGGGGCACTCCTCCCGGCGGAGGGCCTCCGGTCGCGTTCCGTCACCCTTGCGGCGGAGCCGGGCCCGTACCGCCGGCACCACCGCGAGATGCGTGACCGTCACGCCCGTCACGTTCAGCAGCAGCGCGTCCACGTCCAGGACCTGGCCCACCACACCGCTCTGGATCACCTGAAGGCCCAGCGAGACCATCGCGCCGGTGAACACCGTGCGGGTCAGCGAGCCCAGCGGCGACGCGACGATCCGGCCCCGCGCCCACGGCAGCAGCACCCCCAGCGGCGCCAGCAGCACCAGCCCGGCACCGATCGCCCGCGCCGCGGCCCAGGGGCCCAGCTCCAGATCGGCCCGGATGCTCGCCAGCGGCTCCAGGTGCGCGGCACTGACCCACGGCGCTGTCAGCGGGCGCAGGGCCAGCCAGCAGACAGCCAGCAGATGGGCGACGAGCAGCACGCACCCCGCGACGCGGTAGCGGTATCGGAGGGCGGGCGTACCGCCGTAACCATGACCCTGCACGCCCCACAGGACGCGGTGCGCCCGGCGCGCGGTTCCGCCCTCGGCACCCCGGCCTCACGACCCGGGTGTGGTGACGGAGGGTGGCGACGGGCGCCCGGGGCGCCGGACGCCTTCAGGACACGGGAGTGCCGCTGATGTCCGCGGCGTCCGGGTGCGTGCGCATCTCCTCCGTGCACCGGTAGCTCTTGGGCCGGTCCTCGCCCGGGCCGGCCAGGACCACCGACCGCTTGCCGTCCGCCGCGGCCGTCCCCGCGTACGTGCACACCAGCTGGGCCAGGGCCAGCTGGCGCAGCTCACCCGGCTCCCGGCTCAGCCGCAGCGTGCCGGCCGGGTCGCCCGGCCGCGGCCCGTCGACGGTCAGCCGCTGCGACACCGCCGTGGAGAGCCCCGCCCGGATCTCCTCAGGCGTGGGCGTCTTGCGCAGCTCGTCGAGGAGGACCCGGGCGACCACCACGGGATCGTCCTGCTTCTCGGGCAGGGAGACCGCCCGGGCCACGGGCACCAGCTGCGAGGTGCACTCCATCAGCACGGTCACGCTGTCGCGGCCCCCGGCGCCCGGGGACGGGTGGACGACGCAGGACGCCCGGGAGGGGGCGCCGCCGGCGTCCACGGGCACGGCTGTGCCCCGGATCCCGCACGCCGTCAGCGCGCAGAGCGGGCCGAGCAGCGCGAGCGCCACGGCGGTGGCCTTGAACCGCACGGTCATCGGCTTCACTTTCTGTTCTCCCCGTCGTCCCCGTCCCCCTGCGCCCCGCCCCCGAGCCCGGAGACGTCACGGGGCAGGGTCAGGGTGAAGACCGCGCCGCCCTCGGGGGAATTGGCGGCCGTGATCTCACCCCCGTGGATGTGCGCGTTCTCCAGGGCGATGGACAGGCCCAGACCGCTGCCCTCGGAACGCGGGCGCGAGGCGCTCGCCTTGTAGAAGCGGTCGAAGACGTGCGGCAGGACCTCCTCGGGGATGCCGGGCCCGTGATCGCGCACGTCGATCCGCAGCACGTCGTCCAGCGTCCGCACCGACACCCGCACGGGTGAGCCGCCGTGCTTGAGGGCGTTACCGATGAGGTTCGCGAGGATGACGTCCAGGCGCCGGGGGTCGAGCAGGGCCACGATGCCCCGCTCGGCGTCCAGCTCCACGGCGTCCAGCCAGGCGCGCGCGTCGATGCAGGCGGTGACCTGATCGGCGACGTCCACGTCGTCCAGGACCAGCCGGGCGGTGCCCGCGTCGAAGCGGGTGACCTCCATCAGGTTCTCCACCAGGTCGTTCAGCCGGCGGGTCTCGCTCACCACCAGCTGCACCGCGGGCGCGATCATCGGATCGAGGTTGTCCGCCTCGTCCTCCAGCACCTCGGTGACGGCGGTGATCGCCGTCAGCGGCGTCCGC
This sequence comes from Streptomyces sp. NPDC046215, assembly GCF_040646215.1. NCBI lineage: Bacteria > Bacillati > Actinomycetota > Actinomycetes > Kitasatosporales > Streptomycetaceae > Streptomyces > Streptomyces sp. NPDC046215. The sequence continues at coordinate 156,290 of NZ_JBEYZW010000005.1, forward strand.
AGCTCGTGCGACATGTCGGCGACGAACCGGCGGCTCGACGCCTCCCGGGCGCTCAGCTCCTCGACCCGCTTCTCCAGCGACTCCGCGGTCCTGTTGAACGTGCGCGACAGATCCGCCAGCTCGTCCGTGCCCGACACCTGCAAGCGCGTGTCCAGCTTGCCCTCGCCGAGCTGCCGCGCCGCGTCACCGAGCCGCTGCACGGGCCGCAGCACCGTGGAGGCGGCCACCTGCGCCAGCAGCGCCGAGCCGATCAGCGCGAGACCGGTGGCGATGCCCAGCGACCAGGCCAGGGAGTTGAGATCCGCGCGCTCGTTCTCCAGCGACTTCAGCAGATAGCCCGTCGGGCCGCCGCCGATGACCTTCGCGCCGCCCACCAGATAGGGCTTGCCGTCGAGCGTGATCCGCTGCCAGTACAGGTGGTACGCGTAACGGTTGGAGTCGTCGACCCGCCGCTCGCGGTTGACGGCCGCCTGCAGTGACGCGGGCACCACCTTCAGCGAGAACAGATCGCGGTTCGACGGCGCCGCGCAGCCACCGCCGGCCCCCGACGTGCCGATCAGCAGCACCTCGTACTTCTGCGAGGTCGCCGCCATCCGGTCCGCCGCCGCCTGGAGCTCCTGGCACGTCGGCGCCAGCGGCAGGGAACCGGTGTTGTCCTGCAGGGACTTGCGGAAGTCGTCGAGCGCCGCGTCCTGGGTGCGGGTGAGGACCGCGTCCCGGTTGAGCCAGTACGCGATGGCCGACGCGGAAACGGCGGCGGCGAGCGCCACCAGCGCGAAGACCAGCATCAGCCGCAGCCGCAGACTGATCCACCGCATGCTGAGGCGGGTGACACCGGCGGCCCCCGCCCAGCCCCGTGCCCGCCCGGGCTCTTGTGTCACAGTGCGCTCTCTGTGCTGTTGTGGGATACCGGATTCATCACTGCGGGGCGTCCAGGCGGTAGCCGACACCGCGGACCGTGCGGATCAGGGTCGGCGACGACGGGACGTCCTCGACCTTGGCGCGCAGCCGCTGCACACAGGCGTCCACCAGGCGGGAGTCGCCCAGGTAATCGTGCTCCCACACCAGCCGCAGCAGCTGCTGCCGCGACAGCGCCTGCCCCGGCCGCCGGCTGAGCTCCAGCAGCAGCCGCAGCTCGGTCGGGGTGAGCTGGAGGTCCTCACCGTTCTTGGTGACCGTCATCGCGGACCGGTCGATGACCAGCGAACCGAACGACGCCGAGTCGTTGGACTCCCGCTCACCGCGGCGCAGCACCGCACGGATCCGGGCGTCCAGCACCCGGCCCTGCACGGGCTTGACCACGTAGTCGTCCGCGCCGGACTCCAGCCCCACCACCACGTCGATGTCGTCGTTGCGCGCGGTGAGCAGGATGATCGGCAGCTGGTCGGTGCGCCGGATCCGCCGGCACACCTCGAAACCGTCGATACCGGGCAGCATGACGTCCAGCACGATCAGGTCCGGCCGCTGCTCACGCAGCAGTTTCAGGCCGTCCTCGCCCGTCGCCGCGGTCACCACTCGGTGACCCTGGCGGGACAGGGAGAACTCAAGAGCCGTGCGGATGGCGTCGTCGTCCTCGATCAGCAACAGGAAGGGCACGCGGCCATTCTGGCCTACGACTGGCCGGTCGTTCGACCGAAGACGCCCGCCGCCGGGGCCCCGGCCTGTTGCAGGGCTGTGACAGTCGGCGGACAACGCGATGAAACTGGCCCGGCAGGCTTTGGGTCAACGGGCAGCTCCAGGCCCGGCGACATCAACGGACCGAGCTGGCTCCACCGACGGGGGGCGCGAGATGAACACACTGCACAGCACCACGACCAGCGCAGTCATTCGCACGCGCCTGCACGACGCCGGGCGGGGCTCGGAGAAGTCCGGTGCCGTGGGCGGGCGGGGGTGCGCCCGCGGCACCGGACGTGTGCGGCCGCCTTACATGGTGGCGATCGACGCAGTCGCGTACGGGGAGGCCACGGGGGAGAGCAAGGGCGCGCCCCGGACCGGGCGGACGGACGCCGAAGCGGCGTTCACCGCCTACGTCCAGGAGCGCCGGGCCTCCCTGTACGCGACCGCCTACCACCTGACCGGTGACCGGCACGAGGCGGAGGACCTGCTGCAGAGCGCGCTGTTCTCCACCTTCCGCGCCTGGGACCGGATCACCGACAAGGCGGCGGTCGGCGGCTACCTCCGCCGCACCATGACCAACCTGCACATCAGCGCCTGGCGCCGGCGCAAGCTCAACGAGTACCCGACCGAGGAACTCCCGGAGACGGTGGGCGAGACGGACGCGATGCGCGGCACCGAGCTGCGCGCCGTGCTCTGGCAGGCCCTCGCCCGGCTGCCCGAACTGCAGCGCACGATGCTCGTGCTGCGCTACTACGAGGGCCGCACGGACCCGGAGATCGCGGAGATCCTCGACATCAGCGTCGGCACGGTCAAGAGCAGCATCTGGCGCTCGCTGCGGCGGCTGCGCGACGACGAGGTCATCGGCTCCGGCCGGGGCGAGCGGGAGTCGTTCGGCGAGCTCGTCGCCTGACCGCGAAAAGACAACAGCGGCCGAAAGGCCGAGGGGGGCCGACGCGAACGCCCGGGGGAGCGCGCGGCGGCCGAGGGGGAAAGAGAGCGGGCGGACAGCCGGGGGGTCTGTCCGCTCGCTCTCGCATGTTCGAGTCGCCCCGCATGTTCGAGCGCCCGCGCCGTCGAGGACGGCGCGGCCCGGGCGAGGGCGGTGACGTCGCGGAGAGCGGCCGGGGCCCCGGCCAGAGGCGCACGCCCTCCCGGGTCAGAGGCGCACGCCCTCCCGCCGGCCGGCGGCCGCGGCGGCGATCCGGCCCATGGCCGTCTCCTTGTCACAGGCGTGGGCGCCCAGCGCCGTCTGCCGGGCCACGATGCCCCGCTCGGCGCGCAGCAGCCGCAGACCGCGGCGGATCAGGGTGGGCACCGGCTTGCGGGCCTCGCGCAGGTCGCGGGCCAGCCGGCGGCGGAACGTGGTGACGGGACGGCCGCGCAGGCACAGGGCGTCGGCCAGGACGCCCGCGTCACGGCAGGCGTCGATGATGTCGGCCGCGAAGATGCCCTCGGCTATGAACAGCGGGGTGCGGCCGATGTCCAGAACGCTCTCGCCGGTCCGCGAGCTGGTCGCGATGTCGTACAGCGGCACGCCCGTCCGGGCGGTGCGGCACAGCTCGTCGATCGCGCGGACGGCCGCCCCGGCGTCCCACGACAGCGGCGAATCCCAGTCGGTCGCCGACCCGTCCGGCAGGAGCGGCAGCGTCGGGTCGTCGCCCTCCTTGTAGAAGTCGTCGAGGTTGAGGACGGGCAGCCCGGTGCGGACCGCGAGGGACGACTTGCCGGAACCGGAGGGGCCGGACAGCAGGATGACGCGCGCGGGGGTCAAGTGGGGAGTCACGGGACACCAGTGTGAGGCATTGGGCCGCATGGGGGATCCCTCCGGGTCGAAGGATGCGCACACTGTCACCATGCAACTACGGTGTGTTGTCGTTCGATCCGGCAACTCTCTACCCGGCAGGTGGCCATGGCCTCGCACGCACGACACGCACGCCCCTCTCCCCCCTCCCCGGTGGCCCGCGGCCTGCTGCGCGTCGGTCTGAGCCTTACCGCGGGGGCGGCGGTGGTCGCAGGTGCTGCGGGGTCGGCGGGCGCCGTCGAGGCGCCGCAGGCCGTGCTCGGGGAGACGGACATGGGCGCGGCCCTCGGCGGGACGCAGTCCGCCCTCGGCGGGGCGAACACCGCACTGGGCACTTCGTCGGAGGCCACGTTCGACGCCCTGCGGCAGCTGCGGCTCAACCCGCTCGCCGGTACGGGCAGCGATCCGTTCGACAACGCCGTCGGCACCCAGGTCGCGGACTTCGAACCCGTGAGCACCTCTCTCCTGACGGCCCCGCTGTCCCGCGGAGGGGCCCTCCAGGACATCGCGGAGACCGAGACGCTGAGCGGGCTGACCGGCCCGCCGCAGGGGGCGCAGAGGCCCGCACGGGCGGAGAGCCGGGCCCGTACGCCGGACGTCGGGGAAGCCGTGTCGAAGCTGCTGGCGCCCCGGCCGCCGGCGGGGGCGAAGGGGCCTGCCGCCAAGGCCGCGAAGCGGCCCGAACTGACGGAATCGGTATCGACGCTGCTGGCCCCCTCGCCACAGGCGCGGACCCGGGTCGCCAAGCCCCTCCGGCCGACGGACGTCACGGACTCCGCGTCCACGCTGCTGAGCCCGCCGCCGGGGCACGTCCGGCCCTCCAAGTCCCTTCAGGCGACGGACGTGACGGACGCCGCTTCCACGCTGCTGAGCCCCGCGCCTCCGGTGCGGACCCGCGCCGCGCAGCCGCTCCGGGCGTCGGACGCGACGGACGCGGCCTCGACGCTGCTGGACTCGCCGCCGTCCGGCCGGGCCCCCGCCCCGAAGGACGGCCGGGCGTCGGACGTGGCGGCGCCGCTGTCGTCACTGCTCGCGCCGGGCCTGAGCCTCTAGCTTCGCCGACGGGTCGTGGGGGCGCACCGCCGCCGCACGGCGGTGTCCCGAACGCCGGACGGGCCGCGCGAAAACGGCGGCTCCCCTCGCTGAGGGGAGCCGCCGCCTTGTGCCCGGAGGACTCAGTAGGACGAGCCGCCGGCGCCCAGGGAGCCCGTCGGGTGCCACACCGTCCGGGTCTCCAGGAAGGCCGTCATGCGGTCCGTGCCCGGGTCCGCCGTCCAGTCCGCGGGGCGCGGGCGCAGGACGCGCTTGAGGTTGTCGGCCGCGGCGATCTCCAGCTCCTTGGCCAGCTCCGCGTCCGCCCCCGTGAGGTCGATCGCGTTGACGTCCTGGTGCGCGGCGAGCGACGGGGCGATCTCGGCCGTACGCCCCGACAGGACGTTGACGACGCCCCCGGGGACGTCGGACGTCGCCAGCACCTCGCCGAGGGACAGCGCGGGCAGCGGAGCCTTCTCGGAGGCCACCACGACCACGGTGTTGCCGGTGGCGATCGCCGGGGCGATCACCGAGACCAGGCCGAGGAACGACGACTCCTGCGGCGCGAGCACGGCGACGACGCCGGTCGGCTCGGTGGCGGAGACGTTGAAGAACGGGCCCGCGACCGGGTTGGTGGAGCCGGTGATCTGGGCGATCTTGTCGGTCCAGCCCGCGTACCAGACCCAGCGGTCGATCGCGGCGTCCACCTGGGCCGCGGCCTTCGCCTTGGACAGGCCCTCGGCGTCGGCCACCTCGCGCACGAACTGGTCCTTGCGGCCCTCCAGCATCTCGGCGACGCGGTAGAGGATCTGGCCGCGGTTGTACGCGGTCGCGCCGCTCCAGCCGCCGACGGCCTTGCGGGCCGCGACGACAGCGTCCCGGGCGTCCTTGCGGGAGGACTGCGGGGCGTTGGCCAGCCAGTTGCCCTTGGAGTCGGTCACCTCGTACACCCGCCCGCTCTCGGACCGGGGGAACTTGCCCCCGACGAACAGCTTGTAGGTCTTGAAGACACTCAACCGTGCATCAGACATCGAGGTACGCCTCCAGACCGTGGCGGCCGCCCTCGCGGCCGAAACCCGACTCCTTGAAGCCGCCGAACGGCGAGGTCGGGTCGAACTTGTTGAACGTGTTGGCCCAGATGACACCCGCGCGCAGCTTGCTCGCGACGGCCAGCATCCGCGAGCCCTTCTCCGTCCAGATGCCGGCGGAGAGGCCGTACTGCGAGTTGTTCGCCTTGGCGACGGCCTCGGCCGGGGTGCGGAAGGACAGCACCGACAGCACCGGGCCGAAGATCTCCTCGCGGGCGATCCGGTGGGCCTGGGTGACGTTCGTGAACAGCGTCGGCGCGAACCAGTAGCCGGCCGAGGGCAGCTCGCAGGCCGGGGCCCAGCGCTCGGCGCCCTCCGCCTCGCCGCTGTCGGCCAGCTCGGTGATCCGGGCCAGCTGCTCGGCGGAGTTGATCGCGCCGATGTCGGTGTTCTTGTCCAGCGGGTCGCCCAGGCGCAGGGTCGACAGGCGGCGCTTGAGGGAGTCCAGCAGCTCGTCCTGGATCGACTCCTGGACCAGCAGGCGGGAGCCCGCGCAGCAGACCTGGCCCTGGTTGAAGAAGATGCCCTGGACGATGCCCTCGACGGCCTGGTCGAGGGGCGCGTCGTCGAAGACGATGTTGGCGCCCTTGCCGCCCAGCTCCAGGGTGAGCTTCTTGTCCGAACCGGCGACCGTACGGGCGATGGCCTTGCCGACCGCCGTGGAACCGGTGAACGCGACCTTGTTCACGTCCTCGTGCGCGACGAGCGCGGCGCCCGTGGTGCCGTCACCGGTGACGATGTTGACGACGCCCTTGGGCAGCCCGGCCTGACGGCAGATGTCCGCGAAGAAGAGCGCGGACAGCGGGGTGGTCTCGGCCGGCTTGAGGACGACGGTGTTGCCCGTCGCCAGCGCCGGGGCGATCTTCCACGCCAGCATCAGGAGCGGGAAGTTCCAGGGGATGACCTGGCCCGCGACGCCCAGCGGGCGGGGGTTCGCGCCGTAGCCCGCGTGGTCGAGCTTGTCGGCCCAGCCCGCGTAGTAGAAGAAGTGCGCGGCGACCAGCGGGAGGTCCGCGTCGCGGGTCTCCTTGATCGGCTTGCCGTTGTCCAGCGTCTCCAGGACGGCCAGCTCGCGGCTGCGCTCCTGGATGATCCGCGCGATGCGGAACAGGTACTTGGCGCGCTCGGCGCCCGGCAGGGCGGACCACTTCTCGAACGCCTTGCGGGCGGCCTTCACCGCGCGGTCCACGTCCTCCGCGGAGCCCTGGGCGACCTCGGAGAGCACCTCCTCCGAGGAGGGGCTGACCGTCTTGAAGACCTTGCCGCCGGCCGCCTCGGTGAACTCGCCGTCGATGAACAGCCCGTAGGACGGGGCAATGTCGACGACCGCGCGGGACTCGGGTGCGGGTGCGTAATCGAAAGCCATGGTCAGTCCACCGTGACGTAGTCGGGACCGGAGTAGCGCCCGGTGCTCAGCTTCTGCCGCTGCATCAGCAGGTCGTTCAGGAGGCTGGAGGCACCGAAACGGAACCAGTGGTTATCCAGCCAGTCCTCGCCCACGGTCTCGTTGACCAGGACCAGGAACTTGATCGCGTCCTTGGTGGTGCGGATGCCGCCAGCCGGCTTCACGCCGACCTGGACGCCCGTCTGCGCGCGGAAGTCGCGCACGGCCTCCAGCATCAGCAGGGTGTTCGCCGGGGTGGCGTTGACCGCGACCTTGCCGGTCGAGGTCTTGATGAAGTCGGCGCCCGCGAGCATCCCGATCCAGGAGGCGCGGCGGATGTTGTCGTACGTCGACAGCTCACCCGTCTCGAAGATCACCTTGAGGCGGGCCTTGTCGCCGCACTCCGCCTTGACGGCGCCGATCTCCTCGAAGACGTCCATGTAGCGGCCGGAGAGGAACGCGCCACGGTCGATGACCATGTCGATCTCGTCCGCTCCGGCGGCGATCGCGTCGCGGGTGTCCGCGAGCTTCACCGGCAGCGCGGCGCGGCCGGCCGGGAACGCGGTGGCCACGGACGCGACCTTCACGTCCGTGCCGGCCACCCCGGCCTTGGCGGTGGCCACCATGTCGGGGTAGACGCAGACCGCGGCGGTGCGCGGCGTCGTGCGGTCGATGGGGTCGGGGTGGACGGCCTTGGCGGCGAGGGCCCGGACCTTGCCCGGGGTGTCCGCGCCTTCCAGCGTGGTCAGGTCGATCATCGAGATCGCCAGGTCGATGGCGTACGCCTTCGCCGAGGACTTGATCGAACGGGTGCCGAGCGAGGCGGCGCGGGCCTCCAGCCCGACCGCGTCGACGCCCGGGAGGCCGTGCAGGAAGCGGCGCAGCGTGCTGTCGGAGGCGGTCACGTCCGCCAGCTCCTTCAGCCGCCCCGCGGCGTCATTGCCGTGTGCGGGAACTGTGGTGGGCATGGTCACCAGATGAGCATATCTACGCGCGTAGCGCGTGTCACCCCCCTGTCTGCGGCCGGGCCTGCCGCCCGCCGCCTGCCGGCGGGCCCGGCCCCGTGCGTTCCCAGCTCGTGCTTGCGGTTGCGGTCTCTTCGCGGCAGCCGCCCGTGCCGGGGCGTGCCGGCTGTCGGCGGGTCCGTCTGCGTGCCGCCCCGGCCGGTCCTTTGTGCTTGCGGCCCCCCTTGTAGCAGCCGCCTCCGCCGGGGCCTGTCGGCGGGACCGTCTCCGTGCGTTCCCGGCTCGTGCTCTGCGCTCCCGGCTCCCTGCGTCAGTCACCCCCACCGGGCCTGCCGCCTGCCGGCGGGACCGTCTCCGTGCCGGCCCGGCCTGTCTTTTGCGCTCGCGGCTCCCTTGCGGCAGCCACCCCCGCCGGGGCGTGGGGCAGAATCGGCGCCATGACGAGCCCGGACGACTCCTCCGCCCCACGGTCCCCGCAGACGCCGGACCAGGAATACGCCGAGCGGTGCTACCGCTCGCCCGCCGGGATCGGCAGCGGCGTACTGCTGCTCGGCCTCGTCGGCTGGCTGGGCGGCGACGCCGTCGTGCGGGGCTCGGGACAGACCCCCTGGCTGGCCCTCGCTGGCCTGCTCTGCGCCGTCCCCCTGATCATCGCCTTCACCCTGCGCCCGGCCGTGTGGGCCGGCCAGGACCGGCTGCTCGTCCGCAACCCCTTCCGGACGATCACTCTGCCCTGGGCCTGTGTGGACGCCGTCCGCGCCGGCTACTCCAGCGAGGTCCTGGCGGGCGGCGCCAAGTACCAGCTCTGGTCCATCCCCGTCTCCCTGCGCAAGCGGAAGACCGCGGCGCGGCGGCAGAACCAGGCGGTGGCCGAGGGCCTGGCCGGGTCGGCCGCGGCGTCCCTCGGCGCGGAGTCCTCCCTGCGGGCGCCGTCGGATCAGGCGATCGAGGACCTGCGGGAGCTCAGTGAGCGGAACGCTCGGCGTGACGGGGCTCAGGGGTCCCCTGCGGTGCGGTGGGCTTACGAGCTGATCGTGCCGTCTTTGGTGGGGCTTGTGCTGCTGGTGGTGCTTTTTCTGGTCGGTTAGGTGGTCGGCCCGGCGCTGTTTCGCCTCCGGCGCGGTTTCAGGGCGGCCCGTTCGCCGGGTGCCGCGCCGTTCCGCCTTCGGCGGGTGTGGGGCCGGACCGTCGGCCCCGCCGCGTCGTGATGCGGGGCCGTGCCGCTCCGGGGGGGGGTTTTGGTGGGGGTTGGTGTTTGTGCGGTTAATGGGCCCCCC